>JAOAHS010000007.1 GCA_026415135.1 Calditerrivibrio sp.
CAAAAAATATTTGACTTTCTAATTCTTTTATGAGATTAAACCAATTTACATCTGGAGGCAAATATGGAGATAATTTTACCTGATAAAAATAGAATACAAGTAGAAGATACCGCTACAGTAGCCGATGTAGCCAAAAGGATAAGTGAAGGGCTTTTTAAAAAAGCTATCGCAGGAAAAGTAAACGGTAAATTAGTGGATCTTTCCAATAAGGTTAACAACGGGGATGAAGTCACAATTCTAACAGAAAAGGACCCTGAATCTTTGGAAATACTCAGACATTCCACTGCTCATCTGATGGCCCACGCCGTTCAAGAACTTTTCCCAAATGTAAAAGTGACCATAGGACCTACGATTCAAGACGGTTTTTATTACGATTTTGATGTGGAAACCCCTTTTAAAGAGGAAGACTTAGAAAAAATCGAACAAAAAATGATGGAGCTTTCAAAACGTGATCTTAAAATCACAAGAACAGATCTCAGTAGCGATGAAGCCATAAAGATGTTTACTGAAATGGGTGAAACTTACAAGGTTGAAATCATTAGGGATCTCGGTGAACAGGTTGTATCCATTTATTCCCAAGGAAGCTGGCTGGACCTCTGTAGAGGACCTCACCTACCATCCACCGGTTATATAAAGTACTTTAAGCTTTTAAGTGTTGCTGGTGCTTACTGGAGGGGTGATGAAAAAAACAAGATGCTACAGAGGATATATGGCACAGCATGGTTTAAAAAAAGCGATCTTGATGAATACCTAAATAGGTTAGAAGAAGCTAAAAAAAGAGACCATAGAAGATTGGGTAGAGAGTTAGAGCTATTTGCCACTTTCGATGAAATAGGTTCTGGTCTTATCTGTTGGATGCCAAAAGGCGCTAAGGTGAGGGCAACAATAGAAGATTTCTGGAGAAAAGAACATTACGAGCATGGCTATGAACTCCTCTACACTCCCCATATAGGCAAAGCCAACCTTTGGCAAACATCTGGGCATCTGGATTTTTATTCTGAAAATATGTATTCACCAATGGATATAGAAGGGCAAAACTATTTCATTAAACCGATGAACTGCCCCTTCCATATAATGATATACAAATCAAAAAATAGATCCTATAGGGACCTGCCATTGAGATGGGCTGAGCTTGGAACTGTCTATAGATACGAACGTTCAGGTGTTCTACACGGCCTTTTAAGGGTTAGAGGGTTTACACAGGATGATGCCCACATTATATGTGCTCAGGATCAAATAGAGCAGGAAATCCAGGAGGTATTAAATTTTTCCCTATATATATGGAAAACTTTTGGATTTTCCTCAATAAAAGGTTATATCGCCACCAGACCTGAAAAGAGCGTAGGAGATGATCAGATGTGGCAAACCGCAATAAACTCTTTAATGGAATCGATCAAGAGATCCGGAATCGATTTTGAAATAGACGAAGGTGGTGGAGCTTTTTATGGCCCCAAAATAGATCTAAAAGTCAAAGACGCCATAGGCAGGGAATGGCAGATGACAACCATTCAGTTTGATTTTAATCTACCTGAAAGATTTGATATGATATATATCGACAAAGATGGTAAGGAAAAACGCCCTTTCATGGTACATAGAGCTTTGCTTGGCTCCCTTGAGAGGTTTTTTGGAGTGCTTATAGAACATTACGCTGGTGCTTTCCCATTTTGGCTTGCACCTGTTCAGATAAAAATCATGAATATTTCAGATGATCAGAGCGATTATTGTAAAGAGCTATATAGCAAACTGAGAGCAGGTGGTTTTAGGGTGGAATTAGATCTAAGAAACGAAAAAATAGGCTATAAAATAAGAGAAGCCCAGTTGTTTAAAATCCCCCACATGCTGGTGATCGGCAATCAAGAGCTGGAAAACAGCAGAGTCAGTATAAGACTTAGAAATGGAGAAACTAAAAATAATCTTGATTTTTCCGACTATTTTGGTGTAATAGATGATCTAAATAGGTCTAAGACCTTAAATCTTTGGAGGTGATTTATAAGCGACAAAAGTTTGGAAAAAGAGCGGATAAACGAAGAGATTACAGCACCAGAGGTAAGACTAATATTAGAAGATGGCAAACAGGCAGGGATCATTCCAATTTTACAAGCCTTGACAATAGCACAGGAGAGGGGTTACGATCTGGTTGAAGTGGCTCCAACAGCCAAACCACCTGTGTGTAGGCTTTTGGATTATGGAAAATATAAGTTTGAAAAAGAGAAGAAAGAGAAAGAAGCCAGAAAAAAACAGCGCCAAAACATGATTGAAACCAAAGAGATTAAACTTAGACCCAATATAGATGAACATGATTATGAAGTTAAACTTAAGCATATAAAAAGATTCCTCGAAGATGGGGACAAGGTTAAATTAGTAGTAAGGTTTAAAGGTCGGGAAACCATGTTCGGAGAACATGGTATAGAGCTGCTGGACAGAATAACAGCAGACTTGCAAAATCTCTGTGTTGTTGAAAAGAAACCAGAGATGCAGGGTCGTCAACAAGTAATGGTGATAGCACCCAAAAATTAAAATATTTGGAGGAACCATGCCAAAATTAAAAACCCATAAGGGTGCTGCCAAGAGGTTCAAAGTAACAGGCAGCGGAAAAATCAAGTACAAAAGAAGCTTTCTGAGGCACATCCTCACCTCAAAAGCTAGCAAAAGAAAGCGCGCTTTGCGCCACCCTGGCATCCTGGAAGGTGCTGATTGCGCCAACATCAGGAAGCTGTTGCCATATTCATAGTTAAGGAGGATAAAAGTGCCAAGAGCAAAAGGTGGTTTTAAAACCAGAAGAAGAAGGAACAAGTGGCTAAAGATTACCAAAGGGTTCAGAGGTGTAGCCAATAACGTCTACAAAAAAGCCAGAGAATATGGTGAGAGGGCATTAGCCTACGCTTACAAAGGGAGAAAACTCAAGAAAAGAGATTTCAGATCCCTCTGGATTACCAGGATTAATGCCGCAGTTCGTCAATACGGTTTAAGCTACAGCCAATTCATAGGCTTATTACACGCCAAAAATATCGAGGTGGATCGTAAGGCACTCTCAGAGCTCGCTATCAGAAATCCCCAAGAATTTGAAGCGTTGGTAAAACAGGTAAAAAACTAATAAATGGGCGCTTTTAGGCGCCCTTCTTATTGTATGAGTGAGCGATTAAAAGGCTCTATACTTGTTATATTATCTGGAATATTATGGGGGACAACCGGTACATCCCAAGGTCTTGCTCCAAAAGATGCCTCTTCAGCATCAATAGGAGCAATGAGGTTACTCATAGCCGGTATATATTTCCTAACTGTAGCACTGATTAGGGGTAGTCTAAAAGGATACAACATCCTCTTTAGAGATAATGTTATTTTATTATTAGGTGTCATCTCTGTGGTACTATACCAGTTAACCTTCTTCTATGGGGTTAGATTATCCGGTGTTGCCATAGGTACTGTAGTTGGCATTGGAAGCTCCCCAATATGGAGTGGAGTGTTAGGTTTTATCTTTTTGAAGGAAAAACCTTCCAAGATATGGTATACAGCAACCTTTCTGGGTATACTGGGGCTTAATTTAACTTCCTTAGGAGGTAAGTCTAAGGGCGGCTTTGACATATTAGGCATCTTTTTAATGCTTATGGCCGGACTAACGTACGCAGTTTATTCTATATGCGCAAAATATCTAATGAGAAAGTTCTCCGCAGATTTTGTTATGGCTGTTTATTTCATGGGTGGCGCCATAATGTTATCTCCTGTTTTTTTCTTTAACAATATCGGCTGGGTCTTGGAATTAAAAGGGTTACTTTTAATGCTTCATCTTGGCTTCATTGCCACAGCCTTAGCTTATAGCCTGTTCTCAAGGGGATTAAGACTCATACCTGTGGCTCAAGCTACAACACTCTCCCTTACAGAACCTCTAACCGCTTCTATTTTAGGTATAACTGTATTAGGGGAATCGGTCTCCCCCATCAACGGCATAGGCATGTCTCTGATCTTTTTAAGTCTCATTATCCTCTCAAAGAAATAATAATAACCATTGATTTTTTATTATCAAGGTATATCTTTTTTACGTTGATGGAGGAAAATGTGAAAAAGCTTAGAGTCGCTATAAATGGTATGACATGTGCTGCATGTTCCAGTAGAATTGAGAAAAAATTAAGAAAAACAGATGGTATAATAGATGTTGCCATAAATCTCCCATTGAATGCTGGAGAGGTCACATACAACGATGAACTCATAAGTGAAGAAGTTATTATAAAAACGATAAACAATTTAGGCTACCAAGCTGAAAAACAAAAAGATACAAAAAACAAAGATACAAGCAGATTGGACATTATAAAGTTAATAGTTGGATTTTCTTTGAGCTTGCCTCTCTTTATAGGTATGATAGCCCATATATTACACATAAAATCTATGGAATTTCTAATGAACCCTTACCTACAGCTTCTTCTTGCTACTCCTGTTCAATTTTTTTGTGGATATCAATTTTATAAAGGTGCTTTTTACAACTTAAAAACTGGCACCTCAAATATGGATCTATTAGTAGCTCTTGGAACAAGTACCGCATACTTTTATAGTGTATACAATACTTTTTCAGCAGGAAACCTCTACTTTGAGACCTCTTCCATACTCATAACACTGGTATTATTTGGCAAATATTTAGAAAAAAGGGCAACTGGTAAAGCTTCTGATGCCATAAAAAAACTCTTAGAATACGCCCCCAAAAAAGCTAAGCTTTTAAAAGATGATCGGATTGTGGAGGTGGATATTTCGGAAATTAAATCGGAGGATATTCTTTTGGTATCCACAGGTGATAAGGTACCTGTAGATGGTGAAATTATCGATGGTAAAGGTCTAATTGATGAATCGATGATGACCGGAGAACCAATCCCTGTTGAAAAAAATGTAGGGGAGAGTGTCATAGGGGGTACAATCAACACCCATTACATCTTCAAAATGAAAGCTACTTCAACAGCAGAAAACACAGTACTAAGCCAGATAATAAAACTGATAGAAAATGCCCAGACCACAAAAGCACCCATTCAAAGATTTGCCGACCTTGTCTCAGGCTATTTTGTTCCTTCAGTTGTACTTATAGCCATCGTGACTTTCGCTGGATGGTATATTATTACAAAAGACCTAAATATTTCCTTGATAAATGCGGTAGCTGTACTAGTAATCTCCTGTCCATGTGCTCTGGGGCTTGCAACACCAACTTCAATAATGGTGGCAAGTGGAATAAGCGCAAAAAAAGGTATTCTTTTTAAAGATGTAGCTTCCATAGAGAATCTAAATAAAATAAAAGCAATTATCTTCGATAAAACCGGAACGATAACTACCGGCAGTATTTCAGTTAAAAAATTTGTTAAGTTGGAAGATGTTGACTTAAATGAAGTATTTCCATTAGTCTTGACAATAGAATCCCAATCATCCCATCCCCTTGCCATTGCAATAAAAGATTACCTACTCTCCCAACACCATCAGCTTGTTCCATCTGTAAAAGATATTCACGAGATCCCAGGCAAAGGTATGGTAGGCTTTTATGATAAAAAAGAGATAATGATAGGTAAACCCTTCAAACATATAGATGAAGAGCCGGGTAGCATAGTATCTATCTACATCGATAATCTTCATATCGGGTATTTTCTACTGCAAGACGAAATAAAAGCAGATGCAAAAGAGGTTATTGAAAAATTTTCTAAAAAGGGGATAAAGATATACCTACTAACAGGTGATAACACAAAAACAGCCCATTATGTAGCAAGTCAGGTTGGCATTAAGGATGAAAACGTCATAAGTGGGGTACTTCCCCATGAAAAAGCCCATTGGGTAGAAAAGATAAAAAGCAAAGAAAGATTAGTAGCTATGGTAGGCGATGGAATAAATGACTCCCCTGCCCTTGCTGTAGCCGACATCGCCATTGCAATGGGCAACGGAACTGATATCGCCATTGAGACAGCATCCGTAATAATTATTAAAGGGGATTTAAAATCTGTTTATAATGCCTTTAAAATAGGTGAATACACCATCAAAAATATCAAACAAAACCTCTTTTGGGCTTTTATTTACAACACTGTTGGTATACCTTTAGCAGCTTTTGGCTACCTCAACCCCATTATTGCAGGTACTGCAATGGCATTTAGCTCTGTCTCTGTAGTATCAAACGCATTAAGACTAAAAAAAATGAGATTAGAATATTAAAAGTGGAGGTTTTTATGAAAGTAACATTGAATGTATCAGGGATGTCATGTCATCATTGCAAAATGGCTGTAGAAAAGGAAGTTGGCAAGTTAGTTGGTGTAAGTTCTGTTACCGCTTTTCCTAAGGAAAATAGGGTTGAAGTAGAGTTTGATGACTCTAAGGTTAGCCTTGATATGATAAAAGATTCCATAGAGGAAGCCGGTTACGAAGTAACTGATTAATAACTTTCTTGTATAAAAAAAGCAATCCAATGTAGAGCTTTAAAGGGTTAATGCTATCTTAGATAATAGAGTTTTACAATTCATTTAAGGGATAAGGCATTAAACCCTTTTTAAACTCAATTATTTTTGTACTTTCTGGTATAATCTATTTAGAGGTATTAGCAAAAATTAACCGATTTTTGTAAAGCAATTGCTTTGTTATTTTTAAGTGTAAACCATGAAATCTGTATTACTTTATGCAAGTAGATGGTCCTTTAGAACAGGGAAATTGGAGAGCTAAAACAGAGAAAGGCTATTCTTAGCGAAACTAAAAAACTTATATAAGGGGATCATATATGAATAAAATAGGTAAAATGGTAATAATAGTCTCAATCCTCTTGTTGACCTCCATCAATATGTTATGGGCAGAAATAAGCAACGTCGTGGAGGCAAACAATAGGTTTAGCTTTGATATTTATTCATTATTAAGCAAAGAAAAAAGTACTGAAAATATCTTCCTGTCACCATTAAGCATCTCAACAGCAATAGCGATGACCTACGAGGGAGCAAGAGGAGGCACAGCCAAAGAGATACAAAAAGTCTTTTATTTTCCCATTGATAATCAAAAACTTAGGGAAGGATATCTAAGTCTGATTAATGAGATCAATAAAAAAGACAAAAAATACCAGCTCCACACAGCAAACGCCCTCTGGGTCGAAAAAAAATATAATCTACTTGATAATTATCTAAAAAATATAGAAAAATATTATCAAGGCAAGGCAACAAATGTTGGTTTTTGGGATCCATCAGAAAGGGATCAAACAAGACTCAAAATAAACAAGTGGATAGAAGAACAAACAAATAATAAGATCAGAGAATTACTAAAGCCAGAGTCGATATCGCAAGATACAAAACTGATTCTTACCAACGCCATATATTTCAAAGGTAAATGGAAAAAAGCGTTTAACAAATCACTGACTAAGGATGAAGATTTTAAGATTTGCGAGAGTAAAAAAATCAAAGTACCGATGATGAGTTTAAATAAACAGATAATCAATGAACTGTCAGACTATCCTGAATTTAGATACACTGAGACAGAAGACCTACAGGTTCTTGAACTCCCCTATGAAGGTGATGATGTTTCGATGCTCATCCTCCTTCCCAAAGGGAACATAAAAGATGCTGAAAAAACTTTTAATTATGACAGATTAAAAGAGCTTAAAAAAACATTATCGCTCCGCCCAGTCGAGGTCTATTTACCAAAATTTAAGTTCGAAAAAGAATACCAACTCAAATCTACGCTTATGGGTATGGGAATGCCAGCAGCCTTTTCCGATCTTTCGGCTGATTTTTCTGGTATGGACGGCTCAACAAAACTCAAGATCGGCAATGTTATCCATAAGACATTTATAGAGGTAGATGAAGAGGGGACCGAAGCTGCTGGTGCAACAGCTGTATTGATGATTAAAAAGACCTCAGTAAAGGAAACTAAAAAACCTATAATCTTTCGAGCTGATCGTCCCTTTATAATCATAATTCAGCACAATAAAACAGGAGCTATAATGTTTATAGGAAGGGTATTTGATCCAAGTAGGTAATTGATAAGACTATTAAAATACACCAAAAATCCCTTAGGATCATAAGAATATCCATAAGACCTAATTATCATTGACTTTTTACACTACATTGACTAATCTGATTTAATCTTATTATCAAGCAGGTAGAAGATGAAAAAATTACCAATAGGGATTTCTACTTTTAGAACAATTATCGAAGAAAATTATGTTTACGTTGATAAGACCAAAGAGGCGTATGAGCTAATAGAGAATGGCCAGTATTATTTCCTCTCCCGCCCCCGAAGGTTTGGGAAGTCTCTGTTTTTGGATACGTTGAGGTCTATATTTGAGGGTAAAAAGGAGCTTTTTGAAGGGCTTTATATATATGACAAGTGGGATTGGTCTAAAAAATATCCAGTTATAAGGATAAGCTTTAATACAGGGGATTACACCTCCAAAGAGGGTTTGCATCAGAGGATATATGAGATCTTAAGGGCCAATCAGAGAGATCTGGGTGTAGTTTGTGGAGATGATCTATCATTATCTGGATGTTTTGAGGAACTTATTTATCTATGTTACAAGA
>JAOAHS010000008.1:0-40000 GCA_026415135.1 Calditerrivibrio sp.
CATCATCCATAGACTGAACACCCAAGCTCACCCTCGTAACTTTTGCCTCATGAAAGCATTTCAGTTTTTCCACTGAAACACTCTCCGGGTTCATCTCCACTGTAAACTCTGTAACTTCGACATTAAAATACTTATAAATGCCGTTTAAAAGCCTTTTAAAATCATGGATATCAAGTAGTGAAGGTGTCCCACCCCCAATATAGATGGTATCGATCTTTTTTCCTTTATGGGCATTAATCTCCTTTAATAAAAGATCTACATACTTTGACTGTAGATCCTTACCATCTGACACGGAATAAAATCCACAATACTTACACTTACTTATACAAAAAGGTATATGGATATATAGCCCAAAAACGCTCATGGCATTCTTACTTTTCACTGCTATCTTACATGAATATGGTAAAAAAACATGACTTCTCTTAAAACTTACTCCGTAAGTGTAGCACCACCCACCTCTTTGCCACCAGTTTGGATCACAACTCGGATATCCTCCAGATCAGAATCTATCGGAAATCCTGTAGTGGTAAGATAATCACCCACCATGATACCACTTGCACCTGAAGTAAGAATCCTCGATTTACTTTTTTCATTAAAGACCCTATTTCTTCCCCCACATACTCTAATCTGCACATCAGGTAAGATAAGCCTATACAACGCTATTATTTTCAGAGCCTCTTCTTCCGACAACACTGCCATATTTTCAAAGGGTGTACCTTTGATCGGATTAAGAAAATTTATCGGTACTGAGTGTACTCCCAACCTTTTTAACTCATAAGCCAGTTCAATCCTATCCCCCCAGCTTTCTCCAATACCAAAAATACCCCCAGAACATACATAAAGCCCCACCTCCACCGCATCCCTAACAGTTTGCACATCCTCTTCATAATCGTGGGTGGAACATATCTTGGGGAAATACGAGCGGGATGTCTCAAGATTATGATGAAAACCATTTAGACCGGCCTCCTTGAGCTTCAATAACTGTTCACGGCTAAGTATCCCCACAGAAACATCTGGGATTATCCCCTTCTCTTTTACTAATCTCACACCCTGTAAAACCCTTTTGAATGTATCATCATCGAGGGTCTTACCACTTGTAACTATAGAAAACCTTTTGACCCCTTTCCCCTTGTAAAAATCTATCGCATTAATGAGCCTTCGTTCGTCAATATAGTCGTAAACAGCAGCCTCCGTATTGTAATGGGCAGACTGGGCACAAAATTTACAGTCCTCTGAACAAAGCCCACTTTTCACATTTGCTATGGAACATAAATCTATCCCATCACCCAAAAAAAATCTTTTAACCTCATAAGCCACCTTTAAGAGCCCATCAAGCTCTTCATACGGTAGATCAATAAGAAACTCTATATGAATACCCTGCAGATCTCTTCTTTCTATGACAACCTTTTTTATCTCCTCAAGCATAACTCTACCTATAAAATGTATTTACTTAGATCCTGTTTTGATATTATGTTTTTTAGTTTGCTATCCACAAAGGCACTATCGATAATAACTTTTGCATAATGTCCAAAAGGTGCTTCAAAGGACACATCTTCTAACACCTTTTCAATTATAGTATGAAGTCTTCTGGCTCCTATATTTTCATTTGTTTTGTTAAGCTCTGTGGCAACTTCAGCTATCCTTTCTATCCCATCGTCGGTAAACTCAATCTCCACATCGTCTGCAAGTAAAAGATCCCTATACTGCTTGGTCAGGGCATTTTCAGGCTCCTTTAAGATCCTGACAAAATCGTCCTTGCTCAATGAATCCAGCTCCACCCTTATCGGGAAACGCCCCTGTAGTTCCGGGATTAGATCTGATGGCTTGGCCATATGAAAAGCGCCAGCACCGATAAAAAGGATATGGTCTGTCTTTACCATACCGTATTTCGTCATCACTGTGGAACCCTCTATAATAGGCAAAAGGTCCCTCTGAACCCCTTCTCTGGACACATCTCCACCTTTGGTATAGCCTTCCCTTGAACATATCTTATCAATCTCATCTATAAACACAATACCTGCATGCTCCACCTTGTAAATGGCCATGCGTTTTACTTTATCCATATCAAGCATCTTGTTTGCCTCTTGCTGTTCCAATTGATTTAGGGCATCCTTTACCTTCATCTTCCTCTTTTTCTTCTGACCAGGAAATATATTTTTAAACATATCCTGTAAGTTCGCCGTTATATCATCAAGTCCTGCACTGGAAAAGATCTCAATCTGGGGGTGTTGTTCCTCTGTATCTATCTCTATCTCCCTATCATCCAGTTTGCCAGATTCTAATAACTTTCTTAATTTTTCCCTGGAGGAGGCAACAGAATCACTATCAATATACCCCGATGTCACCGGTAAAAGAGCATCAAGGACTATCTCTTCAGCCCTTTTCCTTGCCGACTCCATCACCGAGCTTCTCATTCTTATCTTCTCTTCAGAGATAGCTATCTCCACAAGATCTCTTATGATCGACTCCACATCTCTACCAACAAAGCCCACTTCGGTAAACTTACTGGCTTCTACCTTTATAAATGGAGATTCTGTGATCTTTGCAAGCCTTCTTGCAATTTCGGTCTTCCCTACACCGGTAGGTCCTATGAGCAATATATTTTTTGGGGTTATATCGTCCCTTTTTTCTGGTGGCAATTGTAGCCTTCTCCACCTGTTTCTAAGTGCTATAGCCACAGCCTTTTTGGCCACACTCTGACCTATTATATATTTATCCAGTTCTGCCACTATCTGCTTTGGTGTCAAGTGCTCCATTACACTTCCTCTACAGTAATTTCTTTATTGGTATATATGCAGATCTCCCCTGCTATCTCTAAGGACTTTTTTACTATATCTACAGCACTCAAACCGGTATTGTTCTTAAGGGCAACTGCTGCAGCGTATGCATAAGGTCCACCAGATCCTATGGCTGCAATGCCGTATTGGGGTTCTACCACATCACCATTTCCGGTAATGATGTACATATTCTCCTTGTTTGCAGCAATCATCATCGCTTCGAGACTTCTTAAGTACTTATCGGTTCTCCAGTCCTTTGCCAATTCCACACAGCTTCTAAGTAACTGCCCACCATGCTCGTTGAGTTTTTTTTCAAATCTCTCAATTAAGGTAAAGGCATCAGCAGTTGATCCTGCAAACCCACAAACAATATCACCGTTGTAAAGCCTACGAATTTTTTTAGCATTGTTTTTTAAAACAGTGTGCCCAAATGTCACCTGACCATCCGCACCTATTGCCGTTTTCCCATCTGTTTTCACGCATATCACCGTAGTTCCATCAAACATACGCTCACCTCTAAGAAAGCTAAATCGATTTTAAGTCAACTTTAAAAGATATTATTTTATCTCTTTTTTTGCAATAAAAAATTATTTTCTTTTATGGACAAAATATACAAAGACCAAAATAATCGATTTTTATCTATAAAATAAAAAAGGTGGCCTATGCCACCTAATTATTTTGCAGCCATATAGGCATCTATCGTTTCTTTATCAGGCCCTTTTATTGTAATCCCATGGGGGCCACCTGCAGGGATGGTTACATGCTTTGCAAGCTCACCATCTTTCTCAAATTTGGCATACTCCTTATCTCCCTCTTTGAAAACCCAAAGCCTTCCATCCACAATCTTTGTAATAAATCCAGCCTTACTAAAGTTGTATCTACTCCAATCGACTTCAGCCTCCTCAAGGTTGCCATAAGCTTTTAGATACTCATCCACTGTTTCCTTATCTGGTGCCTTTATGGTAACCTTTAAAGGTCCAGCAAGGGGAAGTGTAACATGCTTTGCAAGCTCACCATCTTTCTCAAATTTGGCATACTCCTTATCTCCCTCCTTGAAAACCCATAATCTGTTGTCAACTATTTTTGTTTTAAAACCTGGTCGATCAAACTTATATTTACTGTAATCAAGCTCAACTATCTCCACATCATCATCAACATCCTCAGACGTAGTAACTCCATTTTTTGTGGCACACGCCGTCATAAACACAAAGCTGATCAGTGTTAAACTTAAGAGCTTTTTCATGGTTCCTCCTAATTTATATTTTTTTAGCCAAATCTACCTGTTATATAGTCTTCGGTCTCTTTTAACTTGGGCTTTTTAAATATATTAACAGTATTACCATACTCCACCAGATACCCCATGTACATAAATGCTGTAAAATCGCTAACCCTAGCTGCCTGTTGCATGTTGTGGGTTACAATCACCACAGTGTATTTCCCCCTCAGAGAAAGGATAAGCTCTTCAATTCTAAGTGTAGCAAGAGGATCCAAAGCAGAACAGGGCTCATCCATCAAGATAACCTCAGGCTCTGGGGCAATTGCCCTTGCTATGCATAACCTCTGCTGTTGACCACCAGAAAGACCAAAGGCGTTGTCCTTTAGCCTATCTTTCACCTCATCCCAGAGACCTGCCTGAACCAGTGAACGCTCGCAGACCTCATCCAGAATAGACTTCTTTTTCACCCCCGAAATCTTCAATGGATAAACCACATTATCATATATACTCATGGGGAAGGGGTTGGGCTTTTGGGCAACCATACCAAGACTTTTTCTTAGCTCTGAAAGATCCACAGATCTATCATAGATATTCTCACCATTAATCTCAATAGTCCCATCAATTTTGACTATATCCAATAGATCGTTCAACCTATTTATGCAGCGCAAAAGTGTAGACTTACCACAACCGGAAGGTCCAATGAGGGCTGTAACTTTACCTTTCGGGATATCCATGTTTATATTAAATAAAGCCTGCTTTTCACCATAAAACAGGTTTAACTGTTTTATCTTTATAATTATCTCCTCTTTTTCAATGAGGGGGTCATAAACGGTCTGTCTAACTTTTTCCGTAGAAACATCAATCATATTAACTTCTCCCTTAGAATATACTGCCTATAAATTTTTTCCTTAATCTGTTCCTAATATAGATTGCAACTACATTTAAAAGTACAACAATTGTTATCAAAAGTAACGTAGTAGTATATACCATAGGTATTGCAGCATCACTGTTTTGGCTTTGAAACCCTAAATCGTATATATGAAAACCAAGATGCATAAAGCTCCTCTCCAAATGTACAAATGGGAAGATACTATCCACCGGCATCTCTGGCGCAAGCTTAACCGCTCCCACCAGCATAAGAGGTGCAACTTCACCAGCCCCCCTTGACATCGCCAAAATAAAACCCGTCATAATACCCGGCATTGCCCTCGGTAATACAATATATCTTATCGTTTGCCACTTTGTAGCACCGCAAGCGTAGGAACCCTCCCTCAGGGAGTTTGGTACAGCATTTATGGCCTCTTCTGTTGCAACAATAACCACAGGAAGCGTCAAAAGCGCCAGCGTCAAAGAAGCCCATAGTATTCCACCCGTTCCAAAGGTGGGGTTTGGAAGCTTTTCCGGATAAAAGATCTTGTCTATACCAGCACCAAATGTATAGGCAAAAAACCCTAAACCAAAAACGCCATATACGATCGATGGCACCCCTGCTAAGTTGTTTATGGCAATCCTAAGGGTACTGATTATTTTACCACTTTTGGCATACTCCTTCATATAGATAGCAGCCATAACACCAAAAGGTACCACAAATATACTCATTATTATCGTCATCACTACTGTACCAAATATCGCAGGGAAAACACCACCTTCGCTATTGGCCTCCCTCGGTTCACCAGTGAGGAACTCATGCCATCTACTAAAATAGATGCCCAATTTTTCCATAAAGCTCAGTTGGTTAGCATAATATGCTCTCACCATCTCATAAAGCTTGACTTCTTTCCCTTTACCATCTGCTGTCTCAAAATGTATGGAATACCTTTCGTACTCTTTTTTAAGTTTCTCGATCTGCAGTAGGTAATCGTCAAACTTGGCCTTACTTAACGTTTCAAATCTCTTGTACTCCTCCATGATCTTTTGCAGCTCTTTTTTGGCTAACTCTATCTTTTCAGCATTATTACTCGCTTTTGCTTCGGTGAGCTTGAGCATAGCCTTTTTAACCTTTAACCTTTCTTTTTCTATCTTATGGTTTAATTTTCCTATCTCACCCTTCTCTATGGATACCTTCTTATACCAAAGATTAACCGCCATATCATGATATTTCTTATAGTTTTTAAAGATCTCCTCTTCGCCAGTAGCAACAATAACCCCATCTATCTTAAACTCCTTAGGTATCCCATAAAATCTACCCCACTCCAGTCGCTCAATTATCATCGCATGTTTGGGATAAAGTACATTTTTTATTTCATGCTGACTTACCCATTTAAAATGCTCGTTTGTGAGTTCGTAGTTACCAATCCTGACAAGAAATCGCTTCTCCTTTAAATCATTTTCTTGAATCCTTTTTCTGTCCGATGCGTCAAGAGTATCTACTTTTGCCTTATCTATCCTATAAACCTCGACTTTAGTAACCTCACCCATAACCTTCTCACCATTTTTCAGTTCGTATAATGTTATAGGTATAGGCCAATAGTTACCCAAACCGTTTTTTAATACCAGCAGCAACAGAAACCCTATCATAGCAAGTGAAACAACAAGTCCACCTCCAGTTAACCACAGTATCGGTTCCCCTTTTGACTTGAAAAATATTTTATAATTCTTCCTAATGAATAACCCCATCTCTGCTCCTTACAGTTGGCTCGATCTCTTTCGGTATCTTATTCTGACCATTTCTGCTATTGTATTTATTACAAATGTCATCAAAAACAGCACCAGTGCTGCCAAGTAAAGTATCCTGTAATGGGTACTTCCTATAACCGCCTCAGGAAGTTCAACGGCGATATTTGCAGAAAGTGTTCTAAAACCAGCAAAGATGTTCATATCGAGGATAGGTGTATTACCTGCTGCCATTAGAACAATCATAGTCTCACCGATAGCTCTACCAAATCCGATCATTATCGCAGAAAATATCCCACTCATCGCCACAGGTAAAACTATATTGATAACAGTCTGCCACTGGGTAGCACCAGCTGCCAAAGATGCTGACCTTAAGTGCTCCGGAACAGCATTCAGAGCATCCTCAGAAACAGTATATATTATAGGGATAACGGCAAACCCCATAATAAAACCTACAATTAATGCATTTCTCTGAACATAAGTGGACATTATACTCTCTATGAAAGGTAATCCGAATCTAAGATCAATACCCAATGCAGTAACTGTATAAGCTAATAACAAGGTAACTAACACTGAAAATATCGTAATCACTAAAAACTTTGCAATCTCAATAACTGCGCAGGTGGTATAACCCTTATTTTCTAAAAGATTTTCATAAATATCATATAGAAATGTTCTGTATAGATAAATAGTAATAAATACACCCAAAGGCAACAAGATAATTGCCCAGCCACCAAATGGTGATTGGGTACTGGAATGCAGCCACAGTTTAAAATCGCCATAAAACAATATCTTTTCCACATAAACAGCGCTTTTCATCCCCACATACCCCCCAACAGGAAGCGCTAAAACAGCAATCAAAGGGATTCTATATCTATCCATATTATTAAGTATGTTTTTTGGCATAAGCTGCACAAGATTACCAAAAAATAACAGGAAAAAGGGGATAAATATGATAGCCATAAGCAAACCAAGCACGATATTCTCCACAAAGGGGGAGACAATAAGTGCAGCAATAAAACCGAGCACCACAGAAGGTAAAGAAGCCATCACCTCAATAGTTGATTTTATAGCATTTCTATAGCTTTTATGGGCAAATTCACTGGTATAGATAGCTGCAAGAATTGCTATTGGTACTGCAAAGAGCATCGCAATGATCGTAGCCTTTATAGTCCCAAAGATAAGGGGCATCAATCCAAATTTTGGCTCAAAGTCATCGCTACCGCTGGAAGACTGCCAAACATGTTCCGGTTTACTGCTTAGCTCATATTGTACCTTACCAAAAATAGATCTAAAAGAGGCCTCGGGATGGGGTATATCCATGTCAAAATTTACTATCTTAGCCTCACCCAATACTATGATCCTGTTGTTTTTCTGATTGATGACAGCCACTTTCCCCTTCAAGTCGTTAAGTTTTTCTAAAAATAGCTTTTTTTGCGACGTCATGTGGTACATGGAAACAAAATCTGCCTCGTTTAAAATCAAAAACGACTTATCCCTCTGGGATGGGAATATAAAACGTATCGGCGATGAACTACCGCTATAGAAAGTATGAATATGGGAAAGGATATAGTTCTGTTTATTCAGATTGCTCTCCACAGGCCACCACGTGGTTACCTCACCCTTGTTGTCCCCGATCAAAACAGTGTTTCTACCGATAAGCATGTCCAAATAGGTTATCTTCCTTCCATCGCTAAAGAGGACTTTATCCTCAACGATGTAGGGATTTTTAAAGTTTTTTACATCTATATTTATATACCTTGAATTTTCAAAAAAGAGCATAATATTAGTCTTACTCGAATTGATCTTTAAAAACTTAGGGAAGTCTTTGTTTATCTGTCTTGATAAATCGATTACAGACTCATCAAAACTCTCAGTAATCTCCCCCGTCATCATGTTCTCTTTTTTCGTGAGCAGATCCACATGTAAGTTTTTTTTATCATCCAGAAAAGCTATAAATCTCTCATTGTCAGTACTAATACCATCCAAAAGTACTATCTTCCTTTTAGCATCATCCTTAAATATCTGAGTCTGTTTAAAGGATATGAAGTACTCACTCTCCATTTCACCATATTTCTCAATCAACCTACTATCTTTGATCTGATAGATGGGCTTCCCAAAGATATCTCCAGATTTGAACGTATTTTTCGCATATTCGATCTTTACCTCGTAAAGTCCACCGCCCTCATCAGATATGAGGTAGCTACGGTCCTTTGGGCTGTAGCTAAATGCCACATACTTACCACCAAAACCAGTAGTATTAAGCAAGGAACCATCTTGCACAAAATATGTTTTAAAATTTTTCCCATCAAAAACTGTTGTAAAAAGACCATATTCATCTGAAACTGCATGAACAATATCAAACTTGTCCTTTACAGTAGTAAACTTTTGCTCTAATACTTTGCCTCCCTCAAACAGTGGGAATACGGTCCACAAAAGGAATATAAACACAAGCAAAACAGATGCTATTGTGCCTACACCACCTATTGTGATGATATACCTGGCAAGCCTATCAATGAATTTTCTCTTTAGATTCGTATTTTTCATTTAACCATCCGTAGATTTTTAAAGAAGATGGGGGAGCACCCCCATTATTTATTTAAGTCCTACTTTTGCAAGCTCCTGCTCGGCAACTTTTGCAGTTATAGGGAAATAACCATCCTTAACAACCACTTCCTGCCCCTGCTTACTAAAGATCAGCTTAATAAATTCAGCCCTCAGAGGATCCATCTGGGTCCCAGGCTTATGATTTACATAAACATACAGGAACCTTGCAAGAGGGTATTCCCCTGTATAGGCATGGGCAGCATCAGGCTCGATACACTTACCACCTTTTTTCTCGGAAAGAGCCACAGCTTTAACCCCAGCAGTCTTATAACCAATACCACTATAACCTATTGCATACTTATCGCTTGTCACACCCTGTACCACTGATGAACTACCAGGCTGCTCCTTGACATTATCCTTAAAATCTCCGTTTTTAAACACATGCTCCTTCACATACCCATAAGTACCAGATGCTGAGTTCCTGCCATAGAGACTAATTGGCTTATTTGCCCACTCTCCGGTAAGCCCCAAGTCACCCCATGTAACAATGTCCTTAGGATAACCCCTCTTTCTTGTCTTTGAAAAAATAGCATCCACTTCTTCAAGGGACAAACATTGAATTGGGTTATCTTTGTTCACATAGATGGCAAGCATATCTATACTCGTTCTAAGAGCTACGGGCTTATATCCATACTTCTTTTCAAAATCATCTATCTCCTTGCCCCTCATCTCCCTTGACATGGGACCAAAATGAGCAGTACCGGAGACTAACGCTGCAGGTGCCGTTGAAGAACCTTTACCCTCAATCTCGATCTTCACATTAGGATAATAGCTCATGAACTTCTCTGCCCAGAGCGTCATAAGATTGTTCATGGTATCTGATCCCACACTCTTAATATTCCCAGTAACACCTTTGGCTTTCTTGTAGGATGGAAGAGCCTTGTCTACAAGATCAGAAGAGTAAGATACTGTCGCAAATGATAACAAACAGAACAATGCAACTAATTTTTTCATATTTTTACCTCCGTTTTATACTTACTTGTGAAAAACTAACCTTTGTTTGTTATAAAACCTTCTTAAAAATTTCAAATTTTTGTAAATTTTTTTTCATGCAGCTACTTCTCTTTAAGGACAACCTTAAAACAATTACCACCATACACACTCTTGATAAGCTCCACATAACCGCCATAGAGCTCTGCAGTATGTTTAACAATAGATAGACCCAAACCTGTACCTGAATGTTTTCTATTGCGGGATCTTGAGGATGTATAAAACCGCTCAAATATCTTCCCCTTTTCCTCATCAGGTATTACAGGCCCCTCATCCTCTACAGAGAGAACAATCTTGGATTCTGATTTAACAAGACTCACATAGACATTATTACCTGTAGAATAAGTCAAGGCATTGTCTATTAAATTTTTAAAAATAGACAAAAGGTGCTCCTTCAAAACCTTAACCTCGCTGTCATCAAAGTTATAATGTATCTTTTTTACAGCATCCCTATAGATCTCTTCCAGTTCAGACATAAGTTCTGACGGATAAACCCCCCTTTCTACAGAGAAATTTCTATCCGAACTCTCAAGGGAGTGTAGCTGTATGATATCTGCTATCAAATTATCGAGTCTCACTGACGAATCGTAGAGCTTTTTTAAAAATTTTTCCCTGGTATTTTGATCCATTTCGTTATTCAAAAGGGTTTCAGCATAGCCCATGATAATGGATACCGGCGTCTTAAGTTCGTGGCTTACATTGGCCACAAGCTCACTTTTAAAGGCATGATACCTCATCTGGTCCGAAGAATCATGAAAGACTATAATCTTATAATTACCTGAAGATTTTATACTTATTTCATATATCCTGTTCTTATATTTGCAAAAGTGTTTACCATCATCTTTATTTTTTAATTCATTAAAAAGCTTGATACATTCGTAATCCTTAGCATCTTTCAACGAATCACAGAACAGCTCTTTGTATTTTTCATTACCATATACAAGTTCCCAATTTTCATCAAAAAGCGCCACAGAGTCTGAAAGAGAAGATAGTATAAAATGTATTCTATTTTTCTCCTCCGCTATAGCCCTTTCCCTTAACAACATATTATTATAAAACCTTGTAACCAGTGTAGATATCTCATCACTAAAAACCGTATATTTTTGAATATCTATCTTTTCACCCTTTTCAGCCTTTGTTATTAGTTCATTTAGGTTTTCTATAGGTAGAAGTAACTTTTTTGTAAAATAATAGGTCAACATAAAAATCATCCCAACAACGGCAACAAATATCATCATCAGCTGATACTTAAGATCTTTTGCATATGTCTCCAAGTTTATCAATGGTAGAGAAAGTCTTAAGATATATTCATCATTTATGAGCTTTGCGTAGTATATATATTTGACCCCAAGGGTACTGGATAATCTTACATCAAACCCCTCTCCAACTTTTAAAGCATCCACAACCTCTTTTCTACCAGCATGGTTCTCCACCTTCAAAAGGTCTTTCTCACTGAAAAATGTTGAATCGTATCTAACAGCTCCATCCTTGTCCACTATGGTTACTCTTACCTCCAAACTCGCCAATATATTTTTCAGATCGATATTTAGATAGTTATACTGCCCTTTTTCAGGGTATATTTTATAAAGCATCGTGCTGTACTGTCTTAAGGTATTTACTCTATCATTGAGTATATCCTTAGACAACGCAGAAGTGATTACATAAACACTAAACAAGATCACAGCAATCAAAGATGTGGATAAAAGCAGAAGGTACTTTAAAAATATTTTCATGATCTACTCAAGAACATAACCAATTTTTGGGATAGATTTTATAAGATCACCTTTACTTTCGAGTTTTTTTCTTAAGGAGGATATATGCGAATCGACTGTTCTGGTATAGATGTCGGCCTCATACCCCCAGATATTGCTCAAGAGCTGGGATCTTGTAAAAACCTTCTTAGGGTGTTTCATTAAAAACAGGAGCAGTTCAAACTCTTTGTAAGTAAGAGAAATCTCATTGTTATCAACAAAAACCTTGTATTTCTCAGTATCCACATAGATACCTTTGTAACTGATAATCGCATCATCCTTTTTATTTACTTTTCTAAGTAAAATCTTTATTTTAGCTAACAATACCTTCATACTAAAAGGCTTTGTAATATAATCATCAGCACCAAGCTCAAGGCCTTCTACAATATCAGACTCACTACTTCTTGCTGATATTATGATCACTGGTATAGATGAATACTTGGGAGACCTTTTTAAGATCTGCAAAAACTGAGTCCCTTTAAGCCCCGGCATCATAATATCCAAAAGTACGATATCAGGCGTGATCTCATCCATAAATATTAATGCATCATTGGCATTTTCTGCTTCGATAACATCATAACCAGCTTTGGTAAGGTTAAAGGCAATAAGCTCCCTTAAAGGGTCCTCATCTTCCACTAACAACACCTTATTCATGATCATTTCCGTTTAGCTCGTTATATTTCTTATGCCTGATATTCTCGCCTCTTGCCATGAAATAAACTGTTTCTGCTATATTAGTAGCATGATCTGCAATCCTTTCAAGACTTCTCGAAATGAATATCAGCGACAAACAACCTTTCGTCTTTCTGAAATCCTCAACAATATATGTCAAAAGCTCCCTCAATATCTGGTTATTGAGGTTATCCACGTAATCATCCCCTTTTATAACCTTGAGAGCATCCTTAGGATTTTTAGCAAAAAAGCTGTTTACAGCATTTTTTACCATCTCTGCAGAGTAATCTGCCATTTTAGGCAGATCTATGTAGGGTTTGATAGGTGGAATCTGATTAAGCTTGATTATCTCTTTAGCTATATCCACACAATGATCCCCAATCCTCTCCAGATCAGTTATAATTCTAAGGGCTGTTACCACAAACCTCAGGTCAGTTGCCTTTGGCTCGTACAAAGCAAGTCCATCAAGACACATCTCCTCTATTTTTACATCCAGCTCATCTACTTTATCATCCATAGCTATTATATTTTCAGCTATCTCGTTATCCCGTTCCACAAGAGATTTAATACACATTGTAATCATGTCGGTTACCATATCAGTCATCTCAGCCAGATTACCTTTTACTTCAGAAATAAGATTTTCTATCTGCTTCATTAGACATCCCCAAATATTATTTTTGAGAAATTTATAATATTATTGTAACGCAAATTTCATATTTTTGTAAAAAAAATGCAAAACAGCAACTCACAGCTCTACTATTGAACAATGATGCGTGTTTAGATCAATTAAAGCAAACGTAGATCTACCTGAGACATACCCGGACAGAGTACCTGGATTTATGATCTGCTGTCTACCTTTTTTTAAAACGCCTCCTTGATGGGAATGCCCATAGAGTACAAAATCTATACTCTCATCTATGTACTCCGCAATATCGCCTTCATGTAGAAGTAAAAATCTACACCCGCCAACAGTTGTGAGATAAGGTGGTTTAAAGAACCTATTGTTAGTAATTTTACTGATACCTAAATATTCACCGTCGTTATTACCAAATACACCGATATAGGGGCAGATCAACCTATTGAGATAATTCGCAGCAAAAGGGGAACAAACATCCCCTAAATGAAAACATTGGGCTACACCTCTACTATTTATTACTTCCACAGCTTCTTGCAATTTTAACAGATTATCATGGGTATCAGAAATTACGGCTACCAACATAATTACCCCCAAAAAATATTGTTTTTTTACTTGAAATGGTTTATATAAAAAGAATATAAATAATGATAATAAATGCAAGGGGAATAATTAGATGGAAAGTCATAGACTGGAAAAGCTCAACAGGCTTAAAGAAAACAATATTCAGACTTATGTAAACAGTTTTAAAGTATCTAACGATATAAAAGATATAAAAACAAAATTCCAGTCAGAGGATGAGAAAGCATTGCTCGAAAATAGATACAAAACCACTTTAGCCGGCAGAATTGTGGCCATGAGAAGTTTTGGCAAAGCCACCTTTGCCACAATAAAAGATAGGACCGGTTCTATTCAGGTCTATATAAAAAAAGATGAACTTCAGGAAGAAGAAAAGCTCTCCTTTGACAATACTGATATTGGCGACTTTATAGGTGTATCAGGGTTTTTGTTTAAAACAAAAACTGGGGAGCTCACACTGTATGCAGAAAAATACAAAATCCTTACTAAAACCCTTAGGGATCTTCCAGAAAAATGGCATGGACTTAAGGATGTTGAAATTAGGCAAAGACAACGCTACGTGGATCTCATCGTAAACCCAGAAGTCAAAGAGGTTTTCAAAAAAAGAAGCTTGATAATAAAATATATAAGAGACTTTTTTTATAGGAACGATTTTCTTGAGGTGGAAACACCAATGATGCACCCAGTAGCTGGTGGAGCCACCGCAAAGCCGTTTATTACCCACCATAACACACTGGATATGAAGCTTTTTCTCAGGATCGCTCCAGAGTTATATCTGAAAAGACTTGTAGTAGGCGGATTTGAAAGAGTTTTTGAGATAAACAGAAATTTTCGCAATGAAGGGATTTCAACAAAACACAACCCCGAATTCACCATGATAGAATGGTATCAAGCCTACGCCGATTATTTCGACCTTATGAGGATGACAGAAGACCTCATCTATGAGATAGCTCTAAAGGTAAACGGTAGTCCCAAAATAACCTATTCCGATCTCGAAATCGATCTAACACCCCCATGGGAAAAGCTCACCCTCGAACAAGCCATTGAAAAATATGCCAATATTCCAGAATCTGCTCTATCAAGCTACGACAACGCAAAAGCAAAAGCTAACCAACTGAATATCAAGGTGGAAGACAGTTGGGGAAGGGGTAAAATTGTTTTAGAAATATTTGAAAAGTTTGTGGAGGATAAGCTTATAAACCCTACTTTTATAATCAATTACCCCAAAGAGGTCTCACCCCTTGCAAAATCGAAAAAGGATAACCCAGAGATAACAGAAAGGTTTGAACTATTTATTGCTGGGATGGAAGTGGCAAACGGATTTAATGAGCTAAACGATCCCATTGATCAATTTGAAAGGTTTGAAAAGCAGGTTAAAGCAAAAGAGGCTGGTGATGAAGAAGCTCATATGATGGATAAAGATTACATAAGAGCCCTTGAATACGGATTACCACCCACCGCAGGTGAAGGTCTCGGAGTGGATCGACTCGTCATGCTACTAACCGATACCCGTTCCATAAGGGAAGTCATCCTCTTCCCACATCTTAGACCAGAGGAACTCTGTGACTGATTTAAAAGTTTATCACAATATCACAGATAAGCAACTGACAACTTTTTTAGAACATATCTGTTCATCTCTGTACTATGAAACCCTTAATGAGATTACCGATTTAGAAAACAGCTTTGTCATCCTGCACCTGAAAGATAGTTCCGAAATAGATGAAACAACCCTTTTGCACCTATTGAGTAAAAACACTGTAATGATCATATCAGATGTTTATATGCTCGATTATTTCTATAAACTCAGCAGAGAAGCCCGTTTTCTCTTAGCACTAAACGGTATCGACAATAAAACCCTTTTAGAGATAAATGTAAAAGCTTTTATTTCATTTGTTTATAAAATGTATGAGATGGAAAACCAAAACAGGGAACTCGAAGAAAAGATCTTTGATCTGGCGTTTGCTACTACTGATGTTTTAGAACAAAAAGAGAAGATGGAAGACATGGTCTCTAAAGATGGCATGACCAAACTCTTTAATCATTCTTTCTTCAAAGATATTCTAAACAAGGAGTTCCAAAAAGCTAAGCTGGAAAATGGCTCCTTTGTCATCGCCATTATGGATCTTGATTATTTCAAAAATGTGAACGATCATTATGGGCATCTAAAAGGAGACGAAGTTCTGAGGGCTTTTGCCCAGTGTATCAATAACCACATTGATAACAAGCAGGATATCCCAGCCAGATATGGAGGAGAAGAATTTGCTGTAATATTTAGAAATCAGACGGTGGAAGAAGCCCTTATAAAGATTCAAAAGATTAGAAATTGTTTGGATAGTACCGTTTTTACTTATGAAAACTCATGTTTTAAAGTAACCTTCAGCGCAGGGATTACACCCTTTTCTCCCGCTTTAACCGATACCACACAGATGATAAAAATCGCCGATGACGCCCTTTATCAGAGCAAACGCGACGGTAGAAATAGAAATACCGTAAAAACCATCTAAAGAATGATCGTAACAATACTGCTAATCTGCAGTCTCACAGCTATCGCCATAGGCTACATACCAAAATTTAGAATGAATAGGACCACTATAGCCCTCGTGTCCGCTACATTTCTCGTTGTTACCGGTGGGATCGGTTATGAGGATGCCATCAAATCTATCCATTTTGATACAATTATACTGCTTTTTTCTATGATGATAATAAATGCTAATTTCGGCGTATCCGGCTTCTTCAATCTGATTTCAATGACAATTATAAAAAGGGCAAAGACACCTAAGAAACTATTGTTTATAATAATTTTTACATCTGGTTTACTCTCATCCTTACTATTAAATGATACTGTAGCCATAATGTTCACACCTATAGTCATCAATATGTTAGCCAAACTAAATAGAAACCCCATCCCCTACCTAATCGGTTTAGGTATGGCAACCAATATCGGTTCTGCGATGACACCAATTGGTAATCCACAAAATATGCTTATAGCAAGCTATTCAGGGATGAGCTTTATCGATTTTGTTACACCATTGTTTGCTGTATCCATAGTTTCCCTTTTTGTGCTCTATTATGTTATAATGTTTTTTTATAAGGATGAGTTTAACAATATTGAAATAGTACCTCTTGAATTCGAAAGAATAAGGCTTTACAAGCCACTTCTTATAAAATCTATCATAGCCACATCAATCATGCTCGTTATGTTTTTTCTAAAATTTTCAGTGGCTTATTCTGCACTTGTAGCAGCAGCTATTCTTCTATTCACAAGGCGAATAAAACCAGAAAGGGTATTTAGGGAGATAGACTGGTCACTATTAGTATTTTTTTCATCCCTTTTTGTTATCACCACCACTGTTCAATCATCGGGATTAGGTGATAAGCTCTATCACATCTTTAAAAACTATATCTTTTCAGGAATAACCCCATTTTCCATATCGATGGCACTTTTTAGCAATATAGTTTCAAACGTACCAGCTGTAATGCTTTTTAGCCCATTTATTAAAACAATCGAAAATCCTTACCAATACTGGATTATAGCTGCAATGTCATCAACCTTTGCGGGGAACCTAACCATCATAGGCTCAGTAGCCAATATTATAGTTGTAGAACTAGCTTTAAAACATGGTATAAAAATAAACTTTACTAATTTTTTTAAAACAGGAGTTGTCATAACAATAACCACAATCTCAATTGGCGTCATCTGGCTAAATATCATTTTTTAAAGGATTTGGTTAAGTGAAACTTAATCTACGCTCACATCAAAAAACTCTTGAAAAGTTATTTCTTTTTGTTTATAGATTAAAGTACTATTAAACAACTCGGAGGACTAAATGCCCAAAGTCATCATAGATACCGATAGGTGCAAAGGGTGTGGCATCTGTATTACCGTCTGTCCCAAAAAGATCCTAAAATTTTCTGGTAAATTTAACACATCTGGATATAATTATGTGGAATGTACGGACGAATCCATCTGTATTCTTTGCAAAAGCTGTGCATTGATGTGCCCAGATGTTATTTTTACCCTCAAAAAAGAGGAATAAGGAGAAAGATATGTCAGATAGAGTATTGATGAGAGGTAACGACGCCATCGCTGAAGCAGCTGTAAGAGCTGGTGTAAAAGGGTATTTCGGTTATCCGATAACCCCCCAGAATGAGGTTACAGCCTACATGTCCAAAAGGATGCCAGAGCTTGGTAGAGCTTTTGTCCAAGCTGAAAGTGAAGTGGCAGCTATAAACATGGTTTATGGAGCAGCCTCCACAGGAGAACTTGCCATGACCACCTCCTCCAGCCCGGGTATTGCTCTCATGCAAGAAGGGCTTTCTTACATGTGTGGCGCAGAAGTCCCTGGGGTAATCGTAAACATTGCAAGGGGTGGCCCAGGTCTTGGTAATATAGGACCAAGTCAGGCAGACTACAATCAAGCTACAAGAGGTGGTGGTAACGGTGATTATTACCTAATCGTATACGCACCAAGCAACCTACAGGAGGCAGTGGATATCACATATAAATCCTTTGATATCTCGAGAAAATATAGAAACCCTGTCCTCATTTTAGGGGATGGTGCCTTAGGACAGATGGCCGAAACTGTTTCACTACCTCCTTTTAAAGATGTCTGCAGATCGGATGATGGGTGGGAGTTGACTGGGTGTAAAGGGAGGGGGCCTAGATCTGTAAAATCGTTAAGACTTGCAGAAGGAACCCTTAGGTTGCACAATTACCATTTAAAAGAGAAATTTGAATTGATAAAAAAACAGGAAATAGAATATGAGCTCACCGGTGAGGATTATGACCTACTTGTGGTCGCTTTCGGCACATCAGCAAGAGTTGCTAAAAGTGCCATAAAAGAGGCCAAAAAACAAGGTATAAAAGTGGAACTCTTCAGACCGATATTGATATGGCCTTACCCTTATTTAAAACTTACCGAAGCATCCAAAAAAGCTAAGAAGGTGTTGGTAATAGAGATGAACAATGGTCAGATGCTTTTCGATGTGATGCTTGCTGTAAAGGACGACAGTAAAATAGAGTTTTTGGGCAAACCCGGTGGCGAAGTTGTATCTCCAGATGAAATTTTAGAGAAAATATTATCTATTAAGGGGTAAGATATGAAAACTGTTTATGAAAAGCCCATAAGCCTAAAAGACAACAAATCGATATATTGTCCCGGTTGCAGTCACGGTTTGATACATAGATTGGTAACAGAAGCTTTGGATAGCTTGAATATCCGGGAACAGACATTAGCAGTGGCCCCTGTCGGGTGTGCTGTTCTTTTGTACGATTATTTTAACTTTGATGTTGTAGAGGCACCCCACGGAAGAGCTCCAGCACTTGCAACTGGCATAAAAAGGGTTAGACCTGACCTTATTGTTTTCACTTATCAAGGGGACGGTGATCTGGCATCCATAGGAATGGCAGAGATCATTCATGCAGCCAATAGAGGTGAAAACATCACAGTGGTTTTCGTAAACAATGCCAACTATGGGATGACCGGAGGACAAATGGCTCCCACTACGTTGCCTGGGCAAAAGACCACTACAACACCTTTCGGCAGAGACACAAAGCACGATGGTTTCCCCTTCAGAATGGCAGAGTTAATCGGGAGTCTGCCAGCCGTTGCCTACTCTTCAAGGGTGAAAGTTACCTCGCCAAAACATGTCATTGCAGCAGGAAAAGCCATAAAGAAAGCCTTTCAAAACCAGCTTGACGAAAAAGGGTTTTCCTTTGTTGAGGTTTTAGCAACATGTCCCACAAATTGGAGCATCGATCCTATTCAAGCCCTTAAATGGGTAGACGATGTGATGGAAAGTTACTATCCACTCGGCACATTTAAAGACATAGACGGGGGTAAATAATGTATTTCGATTGTATAATGGCAGGATTTGGTGGTCAAGGGATCTTAAGTGCAGGGATGATGCTTGCCCATATGGCTGTAAGTCAAAACCTTAATGCCACCTGGTTCCCTTCTTATGGAGCCGAACAAAGGGGGGGAACTGCAAACTGTATGGTGGTGGTTTCTGATGATGAAATAGGTTCTCCAGTTATCACAAAACCCCATTTCGGTTTTATCATGAACTACCCATCCCTTGTAAAATTTCAACCAAGATTTAGAAAAGGTGCAGGTGTAATACTGGATAGATCACTTATCCCCCTTGAATATATCCAGAGGGATGATCTTAACTTCTATGGTGTAAATGCAACAGAAGTAGCAGAATCTTTAGGTAGCGTGAAGGTGGCCAATGTCATTATGATTGGAGCATTACTGAGGGTTTCCGGGTTGTTCGATCTTTGCGTAGCTGCTGAAGCGATTAAGCATGCTATCCCAGAAAAGTACCATAACCTTTTGGATCTCAACAAACAAGCCCTTGAGGCAGGATTTAATATGGTTGAGGAGATAAAAAGGTAACATGAAAAGATTGCAGATACTTGTAAAAGGTAGAGTTCAAGGGGTTGGCTACAGGGCATTTGTGCAGGATAAGGCCACCTCTTTGAAACTGTATGGATATGTTAAAAACATGCCTGACGGATCGGTATTTATAGATGTGCAAGGGGATGAAGAAAAACTAAATCTCCTTATCGACTATCTAAAAAAAGGCCCTCCTATGAGTAGAGTAGATAGTCTCGATATAAAACCGATGGATATATTAGCTGATTATACCCGATTCAGTATATCATATTAGGTGAAACAATAGAAAAACTGATCTACTCTATCTCTCTTGCTACTTTTGTAGGTCTGAAAATAACCCCTCTTTATATCAATGTTTTATTAGGTTTTTTAGCGAGTAGATTTCTAAATGCCCAGAAGGAGTCACTGGCTACAATACTTATCTACATCATAGGCCCCGTTGTTTTTTTTAATGCCTCCTACAGGGTAAAATTCGAGATAAACATGATCTCGTTGCCTATTCTTATCGTGTTTGTAGGAGGGATACTTGCGTTTTCGACATATTATGCTGGTAAAAGGTTTTTCAAAGACAATACCCTCAACATCCTTTCCTTTTCTGCTGGTACAGGGAACACAGGTTATTTTGGAATACCTTTGGCTTTTATGCTCTTAGATGAAAGATTAGCAAATGTCTATGTATTTTCGGTTCTTGGTTCCCTTATATATGAAAGCACCATAGGATTTTTCATCATAGCAAAAGGCAGCTACAATATAAGAGATAGCCTTAAAAGGGTTTTAAAGCTACCTGCCATCTATGCAATGATATTAGGACTTCTATTTAACTTCAACAATATACCTATTTCAGAAGATCTCTTAAACTACTTAGACTATTTCAAAGGTGCTTACGCTATCTTAGGTATGATGATGATCGGGATGAGTCTTTCTGGTATCAATAAGATAACGGTAGACAAAGTTTTTATTGCTACTGCATTGATAATCAAGTTTTTAGTATACCCAATCCTGATACTTCTAATTATCTATATAGATAGGATCTATATTGGAGTAATTCCAGAGGAACTACATAAGGTATTGTTCCTCTTCGCAGTACCACCAATGGCAGGGAATGTAGTAGCTATAGCAACTATTCTAAGATCTAACCCTGAAAAAGCAGCCATAGCTGTGATAATAAGCACTTTAGTATCGATATTTACAATACCTATTATGGTTGCCTACTTTATGCCATGAACTATTTTACTTCCACTATCCCGAGGGTATTCTCTATAAAAGCTCTATTTCTACCATTTTCTTTAGCCATATAAAGCAGATTGTCAGCCCTTTTTATATACTCATCTATATTAGGTAAATAGATATTGCAAAACTTTACACCTATGCTCGTAGTATAACTTATCTCCACATTATTATAAATTATTTTAGAGTTTCTTACATTGTTCAATATCTTAAGGGTTATATTATAGAGGTTTTCTTCATCTATATTCTGAAGAATGACAATCAGCTCTTCCCCACCAAAACGCCCTACAAAATCTGTTTTTCTAACGGAGCCTTTAATACGATTAGCAAAATCTATTATCACTTTATCTCCAGCATCATGACCATATTTATCGTTTATCTGTTTGAACTTATCCAGATCCATAAGCATAATACTAAAGTTATACCCATAACGCTCAAAATTATAGTTCAAGATATTAAGTTGTTCTAATATATATCTTCTATTATACAGACCAGTCATGGAATCTGTGGTAGCCATCTTGTAGAGTTCATTGTTTATTTTGTCTAAATAATCGTAAAGCCTTTTGGTCCTTATATTAGTGGTTACCCTCAGCATCAGGCTTTCAGTAGAAAGGGGTTTAAGTGTATAGTCGTTGGCCCCAAAGAGCATAAAGGATCTAAGGATAGTATTTTCTCTAGAATCTGTTATGATAAGGATTGGTGTTTTTTTCATTGAATTTATCTTTCGAATATTTTTGACAAGGTTTAAACATTCATTCTTCCCCACATCAAGATCAAGTATAACAATGTCAGGGGAACTAGCAATGAGGTCCATCTCTATGTCCTGTTTAAGAGTGCAGTTATGAACCAACATACCAAGAGAGCTTAAGACATTACCAACAAATTTTTCTTCATTAAGGTTTTTTATAACCGTACAGGCTGTTGCACCTCTAACATTTGATATCTCAAGCAACTCCACCAATTCATCGACATAAGTAGTTATTGTATCATCTATCTTATTCCTTACAATATAGTCTATGGCTCCTGATTCAAGGGCTAATCTTCGCCTCTCATCGCTATCCTCAGAGCTCAATATAACCACAGGAACATTCTTAAACTTTTCGTTTACATATCTACACAACTCATAGCCTAACCCATCTTTTAACTCATGAGCAACCAATACCAGAGAAGGTATAGCAAGGGAGAGCATCTTTTTGGACTCAGCCACAGATTCAGATAGTAATATATTGTACTTATCGGACAGATAATATTCCAAAACAAACCTTGACACTTTTGAAGGGTCTGCTATAAGTATATACTTTTTCATAATAATATATTAAATTATGATAATACATCGGAGGATTAATGTCAATAAGAGTTAGGTTCGCTCCAAGCCCCACAGGCCATATTCATGTTGGAAATGCAAGGACAGCTTTATTCAATTATCTTTTTGCAAAAAAAAACAAAGGAACATTCATACTTAGAATAGAAGATACAGATTTAGAGAGATCCACAATTCAATCCGAACAGATTATATACGAAGATTTAAAATGGTTGGGGCTTGATTGGGATGAAGGCCCTATAGTTGGGGGAGATTTTGGACCCTATAGACAGTCGGAAAGGTTAGAGATTTATAAAAAATATGCAGAAAAATTAAAGGCCTTAGGATATGCGTATGAATGTTTTTGTTCGAAAGAGGAATTGGATAGCGAAAGGGAGAAAGCCCTTTTAGAGGGGAGACAGCCTATCTATTCCGGCAGATGTCGTCATCTAACAGAACCAGAAAAAATAGCTTTAAAGGAAAAAGGGATTAAACCAGCTTTGAGATTTCTTGTAAAAGATCAAGAGGTAATTGTCAGTGATTTTTTAAAAGGTGAGGTACACTTCCCCACTGAAACATTTGGAGATTTTGTGATAGTTCGCCCCGATGGGATACCGGTGTATAATTTTGCCGTCGTCATCGATGATGCTTTGATGAAGATAACCCATGTCATAAGAGGGGATGATCACCTAAACAACACCCCTAAACAGGTATTGATTTTCAATGCGTTAAGTTTTGAACTACCAGTTTTTGTTCATATCCCCATGATCTTAGGAGAAGACCACTCAAAACTCAGCAAAAGACATGGTGATACTTCGGTAAATCTCTTTAAAGAAAAGGGGTATCTCCCTGAGGCTTTGTTTAACTTTTTGGCACTTTTAAGCTGGTCAGCTCCGGACGACAGAGAGCTTTTGTCAAAAGATGAACTTATCTCACTTTTTAGCCTTGAAAGAATCTCTAAAAGTTCATCTGTCTTCGATTTTAAAAAGCTACGCTGGATGAATGGCCATTACATAAGAAACCTATCCATAGAAAAGCTCCATGAGGTAGCTCTACCTTTTTTAGAAAAATCTGGAGTTCTTACGGAAGAGTTTAAGCAAAGATACCATAACAAAATACCCGAGATGATATTTTCCCTTAGGGAAAAGTTCGAGATATTCCTTGAGTTACCCGAACTTTTCAGAGTTTATACCTCTTTCAAAGAGGACTTTGACAATGACGCCATAGAACTGCTCCGATTACCCACATCAAAGAAGGTCTTAGAAGGTTTTATAGACAGCTTGGGAGATAAAGAGTTTTTGACAGTTGAAGATTACAAAACCATAACATCTACTATACAAAATAAGATAGGCGTAAAAGGTAAAGGGCTTTTCATGGTACTAAGAATTGGGATTACAGGAACTACTAAGGGTCCAGACTTAGACAAACTTGCCACATTACTTATGGCAAGTGACCTCAAAAAACGCATACAAACCTGTCTAAACCTAATGACACAGCTATGCTAAAAGTTGGCATCTTAGGAAGACCAAACGTAGGTAAGTCCACACTTTTTAACAGACTGGCCGGCAAAAGGATCGCAATTACCGATGATATACCCGGTGTAACAAGGGATATGCTTGAGGCAGTTTGTAGGTGGGAGGGCAAAAGTTTTCTGATCATCGATACCCCTGGATTTGACCTAAAAGAGGACATAATCAAGCAGGAGATGCACAGACAGTTTTACAATGCCCTCGAAGAAGTAGATCTTGCCATACTTATGCTTGATGGCAAAGAAGGCTTACACCCGTTGGATGAGATTGTTTTTTCGATGCTAAGGGAAAAGGGGACAAACTTTATAGTGGTGGTAAACAAGATAGATAGTGACGAAAAAGAGATAAACTTAGTTGAATTCTACAAGCTTGGCATAGACGATATGATCTCAATAAGTGCATCCCATGGTAGAAATGTGGATCTGCTCCTTGACCGAATAGTTGAGTACGTTCATGAAGATATATCGATGGACGAAAATGATAGGCTTAAAATAGTAGTCATAGGTAGGCCCAACATGGGTAAATCAAGTCTTATAAATGCATGGCTCAATGAAGAAAGGGTAATTGTCACACCTATTCCAGGGACTACAAGGGATGCTGTTGATAGTTATTTTGAATATCAAGGTAAAAAATACACCCTTATAGATACAGCAGGTATAAGGAAAAAATCGGTAATGTTCAAAGATCGTATAGAAAAATACGGATATTACAGAGCTTACGACTCCATAGAAAGGGCTGACGTAGCTGTTTGCCTTATGGATGCAACTGAAGGGGTAACAGAAAGGGATGTTAAAATAGTCGCAGACGCTTACGAACTGGGTAAACCTGTCATTATTGCCCTTAATAAATGGGACATTGTTGAAGAAAAAACAGCTTCCCAAAAAAAGCTCATAGCAGAGATAGAGGAGCGCTTTAATTTCATATACAAACCAAAATACCTTTTTATCTCTGCTGTCCAGAAAAAGAACATTTTTAAGATATTTAATATGGCCCAAGAGCTTAATGAAGAGTCAAGCAAAAGGATCCCCACCTCTAAGCTTAACGAAATATTAGAGCTTGCTCAAGCAAAACACCAACCCCCCATGATAAAAAATAGAAGACTCAAGTTTTACTACATGACACAGGTAGCAGTAAAACCGCCTGAGTTTGTAGTATTCGTCAATTATCCTGATGCAGTTCACTTCTCTTATCAGCGTTTTCTGTTTAATATGGTCAGAGAACATTTTGGATTCGAAGGCATTCCTATGAAAATGCATTTTAGGGGTAGAAAAGAAAAAGACATAGATTAGTAAAAGGAGAGGATAAGATGAGAACAACCTTAGCAAAAGGTAACAGTGGCCTGACCTATGAGATAAGAAACATAGTATTAGTGGCTGAAGTACTTAAGAAAAATAATATCGAAGTAACCTGGGAAAACATCGGTGACCCAGTAAACAAAGGGGAACAGATCCCGGATTGGATGAAAGAGATTGTGAAAAAAGTAGCAGATACAAACGAAAGCTACGCCTACTCCCCCACCAAAGGTGTACTAAAGACAAGGGAATACCTGGCTAGTAAGTTAAATGAAAGGGGTGGTGCTCAAATCACTCCAGAGGATATACTCTTTTTTAATGGACTGGGTGATGCTGTGGACAAGCTTTACACATGCCTGAGAAGTGATCTTAGAATACTTTTACCAGAACCCACATATTCTTCCCACTACATCGCAGAAGTAGCACATGGCTCCATACCTCCTATGACCTACAGAATGAACCCAGAAAAAGGTTGGGAGCCAGATCTCACTGAAATCAGAGAAAAGGTAAAAAGGTATAAAGCAATAGTTGGCATCCTGGTACTAAACCCTGATAACCCCACCGGCTTTGTTTATCCAGAGCATTTACTAAAGGAGATAGTGGAAATAGCAAAAGAAAATGATCTATTCTTAGTATTTGACGAGATCTACAACAGAATTGTATATAACGGTAAAAAAAGTGTATTGTTGGCAGATATTGTGCAGGATGTTCCCGCTATAAGTCTAAAAGGGATATCAAAGGAATTCCCTTGGCCTGGGTCAAGGTGTGGATGGATGGAATTTTACAATACATACAAAGACGAAAACTTTAAAGAATATATAAACGCAATCTTTCAGAAAAAAATGTCTGAGGTATGCTCCACTACTTTACCCCAAATGGCTATACCCCTCATTATGGAACACCCCAAATACGAGGAATATCTCAGTGAAAGATCCAAACATTATGAACTACTGTCCAACATAGCTTATGACATTCTAAAGGAAAACAGATATCTTTTTGTCAACAAAACAAATGGTGCTTTTTATATGGCTGTAGCCTTCAAGGATAACTTACTAAACGATAAAATGAAATTAAAGATACAAAACGACAATGTATGTCAGTTTGTAGAATCCCTGATGGACAATAATACAGAGTTGGATAAACGCTTTGTTTACTATTTACTCGGAGCAACAGGGATATGTGTAGTCCCCCTTACCTCCTTTTACACAGACATACCAGGTTTTAGAATGACCCTTCTTGAAAAAGATGTAAAAAAGTTTGAAAAGACTGTAAAAACCATCTCAGACAAGGTAACAGAATATATAGAATCTGTATAAAGTAAAGCCGGTAGTTACCGGCTTTATCCCCACAACATATAAATAATCTATTGACCAAAAGTTATATTCATATATACTAATATGCAAATATCTACAAAGAGGTGACAGATGAACCAGAACAGAAGGCTCCCCTTTTTCCCTATCACCTTTTTTGCTTCTGTTATGGGTTTAGGTGGATTTACCATAGCCCTGAGCAGAGTTAACGAAGTCTTTCAGCTTGGTCTTAAACCAATATTAGATATAATGTTATATCTTGTAACAATATGGTATTTTTTTATTCTGAGTACATACATAATGAAGTTTTTAAAGTATCCTCAAGAAGTTAAAAAGGATTTTGATCACCCCATAAAAATAAATTTTATACCTACATCATCAATAAGTTTGTTGCTTTTATCAATAGGTTACATAAACATATCAGAAGAAGTTTCCTTACTACTTTGGATAGCAGGCTCTTTACTACACCTAATTCTTCTACTTTTCATTATAAATAAGTGGTTTTTCAAAGACTTTAAAATAAACTTTAAAAATCCATCATGGTTTATCCCTGTAGTGGGGCCAATTCTGGTACCTATAAGCGGAGCAAATTACTCTCAAGAGTTATCGTGGTTTTTCTACAGTATAGGCATAATCTTATGGTTACCTATGCTCTCTGTTCTAATGTTTAGGCTAATCTTTAACGATCCGATGCCAATAAAACTGCTACCAACATTAGCAATACTCCTTGCCCCGCCTGCTGTGGGGTTTATATCGTATGTAAAACTCACAGGTATGATTGATCCATTTGCAAAGATACTGTTCTATTTTGGCGTGTTCACCTTTTTAATGCTCCTTACCTTTATAAAGCGATTTCTTAAAATACCATTTTTTCTATCCTGGTGGGCTTATACCTTCCCTCTTGCTGCCTTTACCATATCAAACATCTTGTATTATAAATTAACCGGTATCACATTTTTTGCTTACCTCTCCGGTGCACTTATGCTTTTGACAACTATAGTTGTACTAATTGTTACGGTAAAAACCATAATATCTATCTCTAAAAAAGAGATCTGTGTAGAAGAATAACCCATTGAAATCAAACAAAAAAAACCTTGACATCTTACCATATATAGCTATATTCATTTTTAGCACTTAACACTTGAGACTGCTAACAGGTGATAAAATGAACGACATCCTCAACGAAAGGGAAAAGATTGTATTAAAGATGATAGTAGAGGAATATATCCGTACCAGTGAACCTGTTGGATCACGTTTTATTTCAAAACATAGCCCTCTTGGGTTAAGCCCTGCTTCTATTAGAAATGTGATGAGTGACTTAGAAGATAAGGATATGATAAAACAGACCTATATTTCATCCGGACGGGTTCCATCTGATACCGGATTACGTTACTATGTAGATAAACTTATCTCAATAAAACCTTTCAATGAAAACCAAATAAAAGATGTCCTTGTGGGGAAGAGATTAAATTTGAAATCGGTTTTCGACGATATTACAAAAAAGTTAGGTGAATTAACAAACTCAGTTGGGTTTGTTGTTTCACCAAAGCTAAACAGTTCTTTCTTGAAGCATATCGAATTTATAAAATTAAATAAAGATAGCATTCTTGCTATCATAGTAACACGAGCTGGAATAGTACACAATATCATTATAGAATCAGAAAATGAGATCAAAGAAAATGAGCTTACAATGATCAGTAACTACCTGAACAAAAACTTTTCCAACCGCAGCCTTGGAGAACTAAAAGATGCTTTACGCCAAGAGATGTTGAACGACAAAGAAAAGATCCAGATGGTATATAACAAAATGCTTTCATTGAGTAAGTTAGTTTTTGAAGGTATAGATGATGAATACGAAATCATACTGCACGGCATAAACCATATAGTGACCCAGCCGGAGTTTAAAAAAGATCTTGATACATTAAAAGAGCTTTTAGAAATACTCGAAAGCAAACAAAAGATCTTAGATATTTTAAACAAACTTGTCACAAGACATGGCATCAAGATCTTTATAGGTTCAGAGATCGGAGATAAGGTGGCTCAGGAACTTGGGGTAGTTCTTACCGAATACAAGAGAGGTAGCAATATAATAGGTATGTTAGGGGTAATAGGACCTAAAAGGATGCGATATCCGGAGGTCTTACCAATTGTTGACTATACATCCAAACTAATTACAAATATTCTTACTGAAATAGGAGGCGATGATGAGCAATAATAAAAACAGTAAACAGTTCAATAAAACTGAAGAACAGATAGAGAATGAAGAATGTTGTGCTCATGTAGAATGCTCTGTACAACAGGAGCAGAATCCTAACGAATCTGACACCCAACAACCAACAGAAAACATTTTAGACGAAAAAGATAAAATAATAGAGCAGCTTAGAACTGCTCTGGCAGAAGCTCAAGATACCATATTAAGGGTAAAAGCAGATGCTGAAAATTTTAAAAAGCGCCTAACAAAGGAATTTGATGAAAAACTAAAATTTGCTAACCAAAGTCTACTTATGGACTTCATTGCTTTCGCTGATAATGTGGAAATAGCAATGAGCCACATTCAAAAGAGTGATGATGAAACCGTATGCAAAATAATTGAAGGGTTTGAACTCATTTTAAAGCAGTTTAAGGATATCCTTGCAAAACATGGGATGAGGGAGATCGATTGTCAAGTAGGGGATTCTTTCGATCCAAACAAACACGAAGCTCTAATGTTAGACGCCCGTGAAGATTTTGAAAACAATGCCATCACTATGGTACTCCAAAAAGGATACACCCTAAACGATAGGGTTATCCGTCCAACCAAAGTAAAAGTAAATAAAAAATAAATAAGGAGAAACAATATGGGAAAAGTAATAGGTATCGACTTAGGTACTACAAACTCTGTTGTCGCAGTAATGGAGAATGGTCAACCAAAAGTAATTATCAATGCCGAAGGGATGTCCACCACCCCATCTGTTGTAGCATTCACCGACAGCGGTGAAAGATTAGTGGGTATGCTTGCCAAAAGACAAGCTATTACAAACCATGAAAATACTATTTTCAGTATTAAAAGGTTAATCGGTAGAAAATACGATTCCGCTGAAGTGGCAAAAGCGAAATCGCTTCTACCCTATAAAATTGTCCCTTCAGATATAGGAGACGCATGGGTAGAGGTAAGGGGTAAAAAATACTCACCCCAAGAGATATCTGCAATGATACTTCAAAAGCTAAAAAAAACTGCAGAAGACTATCTGGGTGAGACAGTAACAGATGCCGTTATCACAGTACCAGCTTATTTCAACGATGCCCAAAGACAGGCGACAAAAGATGCTGGTAGAATAGCAGGTCTAAACGTACTAAGAATCATAAACGAGCCCACAGCTGCAGCTCTCGCATACGGTCTTGACAAGAAAAAGGATGAAAAGATCGCAGTTTACGATCTCGGTGGTGGAACCTTTGATATCTCCATACTGGAATTAGGTGACGGTGTCTTCGAAGTAAAATCCACCAACGGCGATACCTACTTAGGTGGAGATGACTTCGATCAAAAGATCATAGAATGGCTCGTGGAGGAGTTCTTAAAAGAAACAGGGATTAACCTAAAAAACGACAAAATGTCTCTACAGCGTCTGAAAGAAGCCGCCGAAAAAGCAAAACACGAGCTTTCTACTGCACTGGAAACAGAGATCAACCTACCTTTCATCACTGCAGACCAAACAGGGCCAAAACACCTTGTGAAAAAACTTACAAGGGCAAAACTCGAATCCCTTGTTATCGATCTCGTGGAAAAAACACTCGAACCATGTAGAAAAGCACTAAACGATGCAGGCCTTACCGTAAAAGATATAGACGAAGTGATCCTTGTGGGTGGGATGACAAGGATGCCCCTTGTGCAGCAAAAAGTTAGGGAATTTTTTGGGAAAGAACCCCACAAAGGGATAAACCCCGATGAAGTTGTTGCAGTAGGTGCTGCTATACAGGCTGGTGTTTTGAAGGGTGAAGTAAAGGATGTTCTACTTTTGGATGTTACACCCCTTTCACTTGGTATAGAGACATTAGGTGGTGTAATGACTAAGATCATCGAAAGAAATACCACAATCCCCACAAAGAAAAGTCAAATCTTTACCACAGCAGCAGATAATCAACCATCCGTTACCATCCATGTATTGCAGGGTGAAAGGGAGATGGCCGCTGACAACAAGTCCATCGGTAGATTTGACCTTGTAGGTATACCACCTGCCCCAAGAGGTGTTCCACAAATTGAGGTTACTTTTGATATAGATGCTAACGGTATTCTGAGCGTAACAGCAAAAGACTTGGGTACAGGCAAAGAGCAATCTATTAGGATCACACCAAGTAGCGGCTTGACAGAAGAAGAGATCAATAGGATGATAAAAGAAGCCGAGTTAAATGCCGAAGAAGATAGGAAGAAAAAAGAACTTGCCGAACTTAGGAATCAGGCTGATACCCTCATCTATACCACAGAAAAATCACTACACGAGCATGGATCTAAAATAGATGAGGCTACTAAAAATACTATTAATCAGGCATTGGATGAGCTAAAAAAGAACCAGTCATCGAACGACCCGGCAGTATTGAAGGCTTCAATTGAAAAACTTGCCAACGCTTCCCATAAGTTAGCTGAAGAGGTTTACAAGTCAGCTTCAAGCCATACTTCAGGGGAACAGACCCAAGATACCCACTCCAGCACTGGAAGCCAGACAAAGAAAGATAACGTTTACGATGCAGAATTTGAAGAGGTAAAAGACGATAAAAAGTAACAAAGAGGTGGTAAAACCACCTCTTCCCCTTACTCATCTTGTAAAACAATTTTACAGTTGTTTTTGTCTGTATTTTTGATATAAACATCTAACCCTGTTTCGGAGGTTATTTTGGCAAAAGACTACTATGAAATATTAGGTGTAAATCGAAATGCATCAGAGAGCGAGATAAAAAAAGCTTACAAGCAGCTCGCTCTAAAATATCACCCAGATAGAAACCCGGGCAACAAAGAAGCTGAGGAGAAATTTAAAGAGATAAGCGAAGCTTACAGTGTCCTGAGCGACCCCCAGAAAAGGGCCCAATATGATCAATACGGTCGCGTCCTCGATGGAAATCAGGGTTTTAGTGGAGCAGATGATCTCGGATCTATCTTTGAAGAGTTCTTTGGTGATGCCTTTGGTTCTTTTTTTGGAGGTTCCACAAGATCTAAAAATAGGCCCAGAAAAGGCTCAAACATAGAAATGGAGATAGAAATAGAATTTGAAGAATCCGCAAAAGGGGCAAAAAAACAGATAGTAGTTCCAAAAACTGTTACATGTAAAAGATGTGGGGGCACAGGTGCAGAACCTGGAGCCATCATCACTTGTCCAAGGTGTAACGGAACTGGACAGCAGGTCTATAGACAAGGCTTCTTCACCATGTCCACCCCTTGCCCAAACTGTCACGGTAGTGGTAAATTTATAAAAGAAAGGTGCAACGAATGCAAGGGTGAGGGTACCATAAGGGAAAGAAAAAATATTGAGATAAAAATCCCTGCAGGTATAGAAGATGGAATGATATTAAGGGTCTCTGGTGAAGGTAACAACGGTATAAACGGCGGCCCAAACGGGGACCTTTTTGTTAAAATAAATGTCAAACAACATAAATTCTTTGTAAGAAAGGGTAGAGATCTTCATCTTGAACTACCTATATCCTTTATTGATGCCATCTTAGGGAAAGAGATCAATATCCCCACACTTGATGGAAGCGAAACGATTAAAATAAAACCCGGATCCCAACCTGATGACACAATTATACTAAAAGGTAAAGGTTTTCAAGATGTAAACGGATACGGTTTGGGCAATATGGTGGTGACACTAAAAGTGGTTCTTCCCACAAATATAAACAAAACCCAAAAGGAGCTTCTTGAAAAGTTTGTGGAATGCTCAGATGAAAATACATACAAAAAACACAAATCCCTCTTTGAAAGAATAAAGGAGTTTTTTAGCTGATATAATATGAAAAATCTACTGATAGTTGATGATGAACAAAATCACAGGCTAATGCTCCGTCTTCATCTAAAAGATCATGGGTTTGTCATACATGAAGCAGACAATGGTTTTGAAGCCTTAACTATAATTGAAAACAATAAAATAGATATTATCCTCCTTGATATAAAAATGGATATTATGGATGGACTTACCTTTCTTCATAAAATAAGATCGGAAGGAATCGATATACCAGTGATTATGATCTCCGCCTTTGATAACGCCAAGTACGCAGTGGAATCCCTCAAGCTTGGTGCAGCTGATTATATCACTAAACCCGTGGACATAGATCAACTGATCAAAATTATCAAAAAATTAATACAAACCAATCCTACTGTAGAGCAAACTACATTTCTCTCCGATTATGTTTTTGACGGTATTTATTCAGAAAGAGGTTTGGGTAAAGTTATCTCTTTGCTAAAAATGGTTGCCCCCACAGATGCAACCGTATTGATAACAGGTGAATCCGGCACAGGTAAAGAGCTCATTGCAAAATCGATACATAAAAACTCCCCCCGCTCAAAAGGCCCTTTTATAGCAGTAAACTGTGCCGCTTTAAATGAAAATATCATAGAAAGCGAGCTCTTTGGTCACGAGAAAGGGGCTTTTACTGGTGCCATATCCCAGAAAAGAGGCAAATTTGAATTAGCTGACAAAGGCACAATATTTCTTGATGAAATTGGTGAAATACCACAACATATTCAGGTAAAACTGTTACGTGTTTTACAGGAAAAAGTCATCGAACGGGTAGGCAGCGAAAAATCGATAAAAGTGGATGTTCGTATTGTGGCAGCTACCAATAGAGACCTAAAAAAGCTCGTAGAAAAAGGTGACTTTAGAGAAGATCTCTATTTCAGGCTCAATGTTTTCCCCATTCACTTACCACCTTTAAGAGAAAGGTATGAAGAGATCCCTTTACTCATAGATTTTTTCATCAAAAAGTACTCAACAAATTTTGGCAAAAATATAAAGGGATACACCGAAACATTTTGTAATAAGCTAAAAAATTATCACTTTCCGGGTAATATCAGGGAGCTTGAAAACATCATCGAACGCGCCATCATTTTATCAAAAAATGACATACTGGATGAGTCTCTACTACCAGATCTCGATCTACGTAACAATTCGGATCTTTTAATAAAAAACAACGAAAAACAACTCATTTTAAAGGCCTTAGTAGATGCAAAATACAATAAAACAAAGGCTGCAGAAATCTTGGGCATTTCGAGAAGAACTCTACACAACAAAATAAAAGAATACAAATTAGAGGTTTAATATGGCAAAAGAAAAGTTGTGGGGTGGTAGGTTTAATCTTACCACAGACAAATTAGCAGAGGAGTTCAATGCCTCAATACATTTTGATAAAAATCTTTACCCATACGATATAGAGGGCAGTATAGCCCATTGCAGGATGCTTGCAAAACAGGGTATCATAACAAAGGAAGAATCTGATCAGATTATAAACGGCCTTAAAATCATAAAGGAAGAGATCGAAAATGGGCAATTTGTATTTAAAACAGAAGATGAAGATATCCACATGGCCGTTGAAAAACGGCTCAAAGAGCTGATAGGCTCCCCAGCAGGCAAACTCCACACAGCAAGAAGTAGGAACGATCAGGTGGCTACTGATTTCAGACTATTTTTAAGAAGCAATATAGATGAGATACAAAAAAGCCTCAAACAACTCATGTCAACCATTATAACAAAAGCCGAATCCCACCTGGAAGTTATCATGCCCGGCTACACACATTTACAAACTGCACAGCCTATTCTGTTTTCCCACTGGATAATGGCCTATTTCCACATGCTATTAAGGGATTTTCAACGCTTTGATGATTGTAAAAAAAGGCTAAACTACTCCCCCTTAGGTTCTGGTGCCTTAGCAGGAACAACCTTTAATATCGATCGTTTCTTTACTGCCAAAGAGTTGGGCTTTGAAGCACCAACAGAAAACAGTATAGATTCTGTAAGTGATAGAGATTTTGCTTTAGAGTTTCTTTCAGCTGCCTCCATCTGTCAGATGCATCTATCACGTTGGGCAGAAGAGCTTATAATATTTTCATCATCTGAATTCAAATTTATTGAGTTTTCTGATGATTTTTGTACAGGTAGTAGCATTATGCCCCAAAAGAAAAACCCAGACATGGTGGAACTAATAAGAGGTAAAACCGGTAGAATCTATGGCAACCTTATCTCTTTACTTACGACGATGAAAGGTCTACCCCTTGCCTACAACAAAGATATGCAAGAGGATAAAGAGCCTGTCTTTGATGCGGTAAATACACTGCTTACATCGCTGAAGATATTTGCCCCAATGATATCAAAAATGAAGATCAACTCGGAGAAAATGTACCGATCTGCACAGTTAGGATACGCTACAGCCACAGATTATGCTGACTACCTCGTCACGAAAGGGATCCCCTTCAGGGAAGCCCATCACATCGTTGGCAAAACAGTAGCCTACGCAATCAGCCAAGAAAAAGATCTTTCAGAACTTACTTTAGGGGAATTCAAGCAGTTTACTGATGTAGTGGATGAAGGGGTTTTTGAAGTAGTTACAGTGGAAAGCTGTATATCGAAAAGGAAGTCCTACGGTGGCACAGCCAAAGAATCTGTCCAACTCCAGATAGATAACGCGAAAAAAATACTAACTTCTTTATAGAGATACACTTTAAGCTTGACAAGTTTGTAGTTTTGTTGTATCGATTGACTAATCAGTCACATGGAGTAGCAGATGACAAAAAACCTATACCCAGATAAAAAAAGATTACTCATGGATGCAGCCTTAGATGTTTTTTCAGAAAAAGGTTTTTGGTCCACCAAAATATCTGATATCGTTCAAAAAGCAGATTTAGCACAAGGCACATTCTATCTTTACTTTAAAAACAAAGAGCACCTTTTTAAGGAGATGCTTTTATCTCTACATTACGAGTTTTCAGAAGATCTGGACAGTATCTTTAGTGAGCCTCAGAAAAATCTATGTTCCATACTTGCCAAGAAAATGATCATAAACTTTTTTGAAAGAAAAAAGATTATAAAGGTATTCCTTTACGAAGTTTTGAGTTTAGGTGCTGAATTCTCAGATTTGTACTACTTTTTCAGGGAAAATAGCCTAAAATATTTTGAAAAGGCTGTCAAAATAGACTACCCTTCATTAAACGAATCCACAGTAAAGAAAAAAGCATTCATATTAGGAGCTTTACTAAAAGCAATACTCGATTTTTATATCCTCAGAGAAGAAAAGTCTTTTGAAGAGGTCATAGATATTTTTTTAGAATATATGCAAGAGGTGCTCAGCAAATGAAAAAGTCTTTGCTATTCATACTATTTCCCACATTAGTCTTTTCTGCAGAGCTTACCATAGAAAACGCCATAAAATTAGGTTTAAAGGAAAACCTCTCCATTAAAGCCAAAGAACACCAGATAAAAAGTACATTATGGACTTTTGAAGCAGCCAAATCGGATAATTTCCCCTCCATTGTTGCAGATTACACTTACACAAAAATGGACGAAAAAAAACAGCTCTCCTTAAATACTCTTGGTGGAACAATGAAGGTTACCCAAGTGGAAGAAACCTACAATACGCTAAATTTAGGAATACAATACAATTTTTATACAGGAGGACTGGTTACTGCATTGGTGGATATAGCAAAGAAAAATGTGGAAAAGTCCCAACACGATCACACTGAACTATCAAACGAGATACGTTATCAAATACAAAATGCCTACATAAATATACTTGAGCTATACGCCATCAGGCAGCTGTATGAAAAAGAGATAGAATCCCTCAGGGCCCATCAAAAGGACGTAGAATTGTTACATCATCAGGGTTTGGCAGCAAAAATCGATATTTTACATACCTCTGTAAAAGTAAAAGAGGTAGAAAAAAAGATCTTTGAAATAAACAACAACATAAAAATCGCCAAGCTAAACCTTAGAATGCTGTTAGGACAAGAACCAGATGATAACTTTGATGTTTTAGAAATAGATCGAGATTTTTTAAACACCCAGATCGATGAAACAAAGATTATAGAACAAGCTTACTCCAACAGAGCTATATTAAAGTCCCTCAAAGCAGATCTCGAAAACCTAAAAAAAACCTTGGAAATAGAAAAAAGTGCTTACATGCCCAAAGCCTTTATTTACGGGGGTTATAACTACACAGACTCCAATGAGGCAATCTCACCAAAAGGTGGCTTCTTGCTTCAGGCTGGACTAAAGTTCAAACTGGATTGGGATAAACCCTCAAATCTGTTAAAAGGGAAAAAAGAGGAGATATATGCCTTTGAAAATAAGTTAAAAGAAGTTAAGTATAGAATAAAAATAGCTGTACAAAAAAGTATAGAGGATTTCTATACAGCGATTAAAACCTATGACCTGGCAAACCAGCAGTTAAAGGAAGCAGATGAATATTTCAGAGTCATGAATCTCAAATACAAAAACGGCTTAGCTTCCAATACAGACTTACTTGATGCAGAAGCAATGCTCACAGCTGCAAGAATCTCCACTAAAAAAGCTTATTACGATATAGCACGAGCTTTTTATAAAATAGAATTTGAATCAGCTTCGGAGGTAAAATAATGGGTAAAAAAATAAAGATAGCCCTAATATTACTAATTATTGGTTTTATAGCGTTTGCTGCTCTATCCTTTTGGTGGTTAAAAATGAGACTCGAGTACGCCTCCACAGATGCCGTTTTCATAAAATCTGACACAATTTCAAATGTTGGTTTTAAAAGAGTCTCAGGTAAAATCATAAAGCTCAACTACAAAGAGGGTGATCGGGTAAAAAAGGGTGATATACTGGCGATCATAGATGACAGTGACTACAGGATCAAAGCAGAACAACTAAGGTTTGAAATTCAATCATTAGAAAACCAGGCAAAATCTTTAGACGATAAAAAGAAAAAGGTTTATAGTGATCAAACAGCATCAGCAAATATCCAAAAAGATAAAATAAATGTCCTAAAAATAGAGCTTTCTTCACTGAATAAATCAATAGAAGAGCTTGAGATTCAGATAAAGCAATCAGAAAAGGATGCAGAACGATATAAAACACTTTTCGAAAAAAATGCTATACCAAGAAAAAACTATGAAGATGTAAGCAACCAACTTGAGATATTATACAAAAAAAGAGACTCCTTAAAATTGAAAACTGAAAGTGTAAAAAAACAGATAGATATAGCAGAAAAAGAGGTAGGACTAATCGAAAACAATAGATTTACCATAGCAGAGGTAGATAAAAACAAACAATCAATTCAAGAAAAGATAAATAGCCTAAAAAAACAACTCGAAGATGTAGAAAACCTTATTGCAGACTGCAGGCTTTTAGCCCCTTTTGATGGTGTGATAGGGATGAAATATGCTGATGTTGGTTCAGTAGTTTCCAGCGGAAATTTTGTTTACTCTATTGTAAGTGACAAAGATCTTTACGGTTATGTACTTTTAGAAGAGGGTAAGATAAAAGGTGTAGATGTAGGGGATAAAGCATACTTAACAGTAGATGCATACCCAAAGGAACAGTTTGAAGGAGAGGTGGAAGCAATACTACCAGCCTCTGCAGCCACCTACGCTCTGGTACCCCGTGATATTTCTGCTGGGGAGTTTACAAAGGTCTCCCAGAGAATTCCAATAAGGATAAAAATTACTAAGGGGAAAAAAGAGCTACTAAAAGTCGGTATGGGTGGAGAAATAAGAATTAAAAGATAACAAGAGCTATATCATGGTTAACAACTTAAACCACGAAGAACCTCTCTACAAACAGATACCTCTTGTGGGAAGGTTACTCATAACCTTTGTTGTGATGACTGGTACTTTTATGGCGATTCTCGATACTACTATAGTTGATGTTGTTGTACCAAAGATGATGGCCCCTCTTAACACAGATCTTTATGGTATTCAATGGGTCATAACCGCATACATGATGGCAGCAGCTACTGCATTACTCTTAGTGGAATCGCTGGATAAAATACTGGGGCTAAAAAAACTTTTTTTAACAGGTATCATAGTTTTTACCATCTCAAGTGCTTTCTGTGGCTTAGCAGAAGATCTTCCCATGATGATAGTCTCAAGGGTAGTTCAGGGGATTGGTGAAGCTTTTATAGTAGCTTCAGCCCAAACAATTATGTTTTCCATATTCCCCCCTGAAAAAAAAGGGGTAGCAATGGGTATTTATGGTATGGGCGTAAGTTTCGCCCCTGCATTAGGGCCAACTCTTGGGGGGTGGTTAACAGAACACATGAGTTGGAGAGCAATTTTTTATGTAAATTTGCCAGTTGGAGCGATGGTGATTATTTTAGGGATGTTGTTGCTACCTAAGTTTAAAACGGAACATGTAACTTTTAGATTCAATTTTATAAGTTACACCCTATTATCGATATTCACCATTTCACTTCTTATAATGCTATCAAAAGGTCAACAAAAGGGTTGGTGGCAATCGGATTATATATGGATACTTTTAATAATCTCTCTCGGGGCTTTAATACTTTATGCCATTTCGGAGCTTGCTTCAAAACACCCCCTTATAGACTTTTCTATATTCAAAATCCCCCATTATCGATACGCAATGATGATTTACTTTTTCACTTTGGGATTTTCCATCTATCAGATTTTTTATCTCATCCCATTATATTATGAAAACCTCAAACACTATACAACACTTCAGACTGGTTTACACATGCTGTCCTTTGCCATTTTTATAGGATTTACCTCACCTATAGCTGGTATTTTGTCTGATAAAATCGGTGAAAAAAATATACTTCTGGTAAATGCTTTTTTATACATCACCACATCTGTCTTTCTAATACCCAACTTAAACTACTACACCCCTTCCGTTCAAACAATGATTCTCACAATACCTTTAGGTTTTTCGTTGGGATCCTTTTTTGCACCTATCACAACCCTTGCCATGAGGACATTGGGTCCTAAAACAAGTCTTGGTGTTGGTCTTATGCACTATATCAGATTTATGGGGGGCTCCTTCGGAACAGCCATAGCTACCAATACACTCCAATCCAAATTTAATTATCACTTTGAAGAGATCTCTCTAATGCAAAACAACCAACATATCTATAACTACATAGCAACTGTCAAAAAATATTT
>JAOAHS010000008.1:47500-61421 GCA_026415135.1 Calditerrivibrio sp.
TACATAATCATATCACCTTTGTCAAGAGGTTTTTTTAAAAAAGTTTTAACAGGAAAAATATCATTATATCACAGATGATTATAGTTCGAGTCTTTTATTTATCATCATAAAGTCAACCAAAACAAGGGCAGCCATAGCCTCAGCTATCGGTACCACCCTTGGAGCCACACAAGGATCGTGTCTACCCTCTGTAACTATCTCCTTAGGGTTACCAAAAAGATCTATTGTCTTTTTAGGCACAAGTATTGAGGAAGGAGGTTTTACTGCAAACCTGAAGACAATATCTTGACCTGAGCTTATACCTCCCAGCGTTCCCCCTGCATTGTTAGACATAAAACCGTAGGGGGTGATCTCATCATTGTTTTGACTCCCAAAAGATTCCACCACAGAAAAACCAGCACCAAACTCTATACCCTTAACCGCCGGTATAGACATTATAGCCTTGGCAAGTTCCGCATTTATTCTATCGAAAACAGGCTCACCAAGACCCACAGGAACACCAGAAATAATCACCTCGATAAGAGCACCTACAGAATCTCCCCTTTGCTTTACCTCCAATATAAGCTCATAGGCTTGTCTATAAACATCTGGATCAGCCATTCTAATTGGATTTTTTTCCACAAAATCTCTGGCTATTCTATGCCCCTTAACAGTACCCACTTGCTTCACATATCCAAAGATATCTATATTGTATTTTTTCAAAATTTTTTTAGCAATAGCTCCAGCACAAACCCTACCAATTGTCTCCCTGGAAGATGACCTTCCACCTCCCCTATAGTCCCTTATACCATACTTCATCTGATAGGTATAGTCAGCATGACCAGGCCGAAAAAGATTTTTTACAGCATCATAATCCTTTGATTTTTGATTCATATTATAGACAACCATACAAATGGGTGTACCAGTAGTAACACCCTCAAAAACACCACTTAAAATCTCAACCTTATCCTCTTCCTGGCGGGGTGTCGTCAGTTCACTTTGGCCGGGTCTTCTCCTATCAAGCTCAGCCTGAATATCTGACTCTGATAGGTCAATTCTCGAGGGACATCCATCTACCACTACACCCACGGCCTTACCATGACTTTCTCCAAAAGTAGTTATTCTGAAAATTCTACCGAAACTATTTCCAGCCATTAAAAATCCAAGACCTCTCCACCTTTTATTTTTTTAAAACTACCACTGTTTACATCTAAAAGCACACATGGTTCGATCAAACCTTTATCATCATAACCCCTTGACTCCCAAAAACCAACAATATATTCATTTAGGAAATATATCCTTTTTAACCACTTACAGCTTTTGTAGCCCCACAGATTTGGTATTACCATTCTCACAGGTCCCCCATAAGAAAATTCGAGGGGCTCACCCTCCACTTCACTACATATAATTATCCTCTCATTGAACATATCCTCTTTCTCTACAACAGTCACATACTTTCCATAACTCTCAAAATATACATACTTATAATCCGCATCGCCCAACCACTCCATAAAATCTTTCCATAAAACCCCACCCCAGTTAGCTCTTACACTAAAACGGCTTACAGATGTCAATCTACAATTTATGACTGTTTTATTAAATATCCCAAAGAAATCATGCAATAAATACTTACCATTCTTTTTTGTATTTCCACCTATTTCTATATAATAATCTTCCACTGCAGGCAAATCCTCTTCTCTTAAACCCTCAGCATTAAACACTGGACATTTTATATCCCTAAGATATCCCATTTTGCACCTAAAAATATTTTATTACCGTAGCTTTTTCTATAGTAATAAGGCCATGTTCGATAACACCATCAATGGCATTTAAAAAACGATCAATATTTTCTTCTGAATCTACTATCTCCACAACTATGGGCAAATCTTCAGAGAGGGTAAGCACAGAAGCACTATGGATTACAGAACTCGCACCATAACCATATATCCCCCTGAACACAGTAGCACCAGCCACTCCCAAACTTCTAGCCATCTTTACCAAATATTTATAAAGAGGTTCACCATCATATTTATCACTTTCCCCCACAAAAATTCTTACCAATTTCTGTTCGCCTATGAGCTTATTTGCTTTAGATATCATAAACACCTCAAAGCCTTGCCAAATATATCCCCACAAGTGCTGCCACAATACTTACTACCACATTCAAAACCCAGTAAACAAAAGCACTGAAATAAACCCCCTCCGCCAGAAGATTCACAAACTCCACAGAAAATGTAGAAAAGGTAGTATAAGCCCCCAAAAAACCTACACCCAAAAACAACCTGAAATGTTCACTCACAGCCAACTTTTCAATCGACAGCACATATAAAAATCCTAACACAAAGGAACCAGTGACATTAACTATAACTGTACCAAGAGGGACCCTATCACCCAACAAAATGTTAGAATACTTCGATACCAGATATCTTGCAATCGACCCTAAAAAGCCACCAATACCTATATAAAAAATTTTCATTTACAAATTACCTCTTATGAAATATATTCAAAGAATGGAACATTTTCAAGCAATAATTTTCATATCAACAATGACCTTTTTCTTAAACATACCTTTTGGCTTTTTAAGGAAGAAATATAAAAGGTTTTCTATAGGCTGGTTTATTTGTATACATGCACCTATCCCCATTGTTGCAGCTTCAAGAGTCTTTTCCCACCTTTCCATAAAAGTAGTCCCTATTTTTTTCATTTTTGCCATAGCAGGACAAATGGTAGGGTATAGACTCAACAAAAAATATTGACACCCAAAACAACCACACAAAAATAACCCCCAATGTTTTATTTTTAACAACATTTAATAATTATTTATCAACATGTTATATCCACCCAAAAAACTCATAAAAACTTACACCTTTTACACAAAAAACGTTTGACAACCTGAGAAAATTATTTTATAGAGTTTTTGGTAATACCATTTTACCTTTTTACTGAGAGGTGCCACATGCTGCCCCAAAACATTATAAAAAAATTTCAAGAAATAATATCGAACAAAGGCCATATTTACACTGAAGAAGACCAACTTGCCTGCTATAGTTACGATGCTTACGCAGAGACTCCTTCCATGCCAGATATAGTGGTCAAACCATCAGACTATGAACAGATCCAAAAAATCATATTACTATGCAATGAAAACAACATACCGATCATTACTCGTGGGGCTGGCACTAATCTGAGCGGAGGAACAACCCCCACGAGAGGTGGCTGTGTTTTACTAATGACCGGATTTAACAAAATCATAGAAATTAATGAAAACGATCTCTATGCAGTTGTTCAGTCTGGTGTAGTAACTGCAACCCTGGCCAAAAAAGTAGAAGAAAAAGGTCTTTTTTATCCACCTGATCCAGGTAGTATGAATATATCCACATTAGGTGGAAATGTCGCAGAAAATGCTGGAGGTTTAAGGGGGCTAAAATACGGTGTAACAAAAGACTACGTTATGGGTATAGATTTTTTTGATGCAGAAGGTAACTATGTAAAAGGTGGTGGCAAAACTGTAAAACTCGTAACAGGCTTTAATCTACAGGGGCTCATGATATCATCAGAAGGTCTCTTAGGAATTATGACAGAGATTACCCTAAAACTTATACCAAAGCCAAAAGCGTCTAAATCCATGCTGGTTTTATTTAATGATGTGATACGTGCATGTGAAATGGTATCCATAATAATAGCATCAAAGATTGTTCCAGCAACTCTTGAATTTTTGGATAGCTTCACAATAAAAACGGTAGAGGAAGCTACAAAAATCGGTTTACCCACTGAGACCGGAGCCCTCCTACTAATAGAGGTGGATGGACATGAAGGACAGGTGGAAGAAGAATTTGAACAGATCTCGAAAATAGCTCAACTTATGGGTGGTGTTCTAAAAGTAGCTACCAACTTAGAGGAAAAAAACAAGATTTGGGAAGCAAGAAGAAAAGCTCTTAGTAGCTTAGCCCGCCTAAAACCCACACTAATTTTAGAGGATGCCACGGTCCCTCGAAGCAAAATCCCTGAAATGATGAAGGCAATTCAACAAATTACACAAAAATATAACCTTACAATAGGAACATTTGGTCATGCTGGCGATGGAAACCTACACCCAACTATACTCACAGACAGAAGAGATAAAGAAGAGATGCAAAGGGTAGAAAGAGCTGTTGATGAAATTTTTGAGGCTGCACTGAACCTCGGAGGAACATTGAGTGGTGAACATGGTATAGGTACAGCAAAAGCAAAATATATGGAAAAAGAGCTCGGGAAAGGAACAATAATTTTCATGAAAAAACTCAAACAAGGTGTGGATCCAAAAAATATTTTAAATCCGAATAAAATGGGACTTTAAAATGGATGATATCATAAGAGAACTCAAAGAATTAGAAGATCTAACAATAAGATGCATGAAATGCGGCACTTGCCAGGCCCATTGCCCCCTTTACCAAAAAGACCTAGAAGAGCACACAGTAGCCCGCGGTAAAATTGCCCTTATTGAAGCCGTTTTTGAAGGTAGAATAGAAAAAGCCAGTTCCATCCTAAAACACTTAGACTACTGTCTGCTCTGCGGAAGATGCAAAGTTAACTGCCCAAGTGGCGTAAGCACTGATGCTATTTTTCTAAAAGCCAAAGAAGTTTTGAGAAAAATAGAAAAACTACCAAATTGGGGCAAAATCGTCCTAAAGCTCATGATGGAAAAACCAGAATTAATTGCAAAACTTTCTCCTTTAATGCATATTGGACAAAAATTTGGCTCAAAAAAAATTAAAAAAGATATTTTAAGACCAATTTTTGCACCATTTAAAGAGAGAACCACATATCAAATTGCCACAAAGACGTTTTGTAGCCAATACGGTGGTCTTCACCAAGCAAATAACGAAAAAATGCGAATTCTTTTCTATCCAGGATGTGCGATCAATATGATTTTTACATCATGGGGTAAGACAATCGTAGAAATCTTAAACCACTATGGTGTATCCGTTTATATAAATGAAAAAAATTACTGTTGCGGCATACCAGCAGCTACACTTGGCGATATGGATTTATACAAAAAAATGATCATAAACAACTACAATACTTTCGATACTTTTGATGTAGATTATATTATAACAGCCTGCCCCACTTGCCAATACGCCCTTAAAGAAATAGGACCTAAACTCATAAAAAAAGAAACAAATAAACAGTTTATTGATATCATACTTTTTTTAGTAGAAATTTTAAAAGTAGAACTAGAACCCATCACTGAAGAAAAAATTACTTTACACCTACCATGTCATTATGACCAGACAAAAGAGCAAAAACTAAACAACGTTCTAAAACAAATTGGCACAAATTTTGCTCAGCTTGATAACAAAAGCTGCTGTGGTTTTGGAGGAACATTTAATTTAAAAAATTATAAAAACTCAAAAGAAATTGGGAAAAATAAAGCAACGGAGGTGATAGAAAAAGGTTTTAAAAAAGTACTTAGCCCTTGTCCAGGTTGCGTAATGCAACTTACAGACACCATTTACGGAGAGGATGCATTGGATGTGGAGATAACACATCCTGTGATGTTGATGTATGAGTCAATTTTCAACAAAACTATAAAATAAAAGGAGGATTTGCATGAAAAAACTTTTTTTTGCTCTTTTAATTTCAGTCTTTACTCTCAGTACAGCTTTAGCTGCAAAAGTTGAATGGAAAATGGTAACCACATGGTCCAACAGTATCACCTTCCAAAGAGCTGCTGAACATTTCGCAGAGGTAGTCAAACAACTAAGTAACGGTGAATTTATTATTAAAGTTTATCCTGATGGTGCAATAGTTCCTGCTTTTCAGGTTTTTGATGCTGTAAGAAACAATGTTGCCCAGATGGGTCATGACTGGCCAGGATATTGGAAAGGTAAAGACGAAGCTTTTGTAGCTTTTGCATCAGTACCATTTGGTATGAACTCCCTCGAATACACCATCTGGTTAGAGCATGAAGGGATGAAACTTGCAGAAGAATTATACGGAAAATTTGGTTTGGTTCCCCTCATGGGTGGTAACCCTGGTCAGGAGATGGGTTTCTTCACAAAGAAGTTTGCAGATGATATGGGTGACCTTAAAGGGATGAAGGTTAGAACTGTTGGCTGGACAGCAGATATCTTAAAAAAGCTTGGGATCAACGTATCCCCACTTCCTGGTGGTGAAATATACCTTGCTCTCGACAGAGGCGTAATCGATTCTGCAGAATTTAGTACACCATACGCAACATACCCACTTGGTTTCCAGGAAATAGCTAAAAATGTCATGGTGCCAGGATGGCATCAAGTTTCTTGCCAAAACATGTTTATGGTCAACAAAAAAGCATGGGACTCACTAACTCCTCATTTTCAAACTATTCTAAAAATAGCAGCAAGAGAAACCCAACTTTGGGAAATTGCTAACAGCGAATACCAAAATGCAGTACATGTTCAGAAGTATCAAAAAGATGGCGTTAAGTTCAACAGAATAAATGATACAACACTAAAAGAACTGAGAAAAACAACTAAAGAATATCTTGATGAACTCAAAGCCAAACATCCATCTGTGAAAAAAGTATTAGATTCACAGGAAAACTTCATAAAACTTTACTCAGTATGGAAAAACCTTAAAAAAGGTGTTTCCGCTTATCCATACGATGAATATATGAAAGGAAACATGACAGAATAACTGTTACACTAAGGGGGTAACATCCCCCCCTTATTTTAGATTGGGAGATGATGATGAAAGTGATTATAAAACATATAGAAAATCTTCAAGAATTTATCGGTAAATGTGTTGGATTAATCAACTATGCACTCATATTTGTTGTTTTGTATGAGGTTACGAGTAGGAAAATATTTGGAAACCCAACAGTATGGGGATTTGATCTAAGCTACATGCTTTACGGTACAATGTTTATGCTCGGTTTCGGGTATACACTTAAACATGGATCCCATGTCAGGATAGATATCATATATGCATATCTAAAACCAAGAAATAAAGCCATTCTGGATCTAATAGGCTACCTACTCTTTTTTCTCCCATTCATGATAATCTGTCTAAAAGTTTCCTTTGATTTTGGATTTCAATCGTTTGATATGAGAGAACAAAGCATGTCTATATGGCAAATACCTATATACCCCTTTAAGCTCATGATGTTTCTGGGTTTCTTATTGCTGTTCATACAAGGTATTGTGGAAATAATCAAATCTATTTTATTGTTAAAGGAGGGCAAATAATATGTCTCCTGATATAATCGCAATTCTAATGTTTGTAATACTACTTTTTGCAGTCTTTTTGGGTCATCCATTAGCTACCACACTTGGTGGTTTGGGACTTTTGTTTGGTTATTTAGGCTATGGTGGAGACATAAGTGGTATAAACTTTATAATAGCAAGTAAAACTTATGGTTTGATGGAAAACTATGTATTAGTAGCCATTCCACTATTCATAATGATGGCACAATTTTTAGATAAATCAGGTGTTGCCGATGAACTATTTGATGCAATGTATATCGTCTTTGGACCTGTTAAAGGTGGTTTAGCATTAGCAACAACCGTCGTAGCAACTCTTTTCGCAGCTACAACAGGTATAGTAGGGGCTTCTGTTGTATCTATGGGCTTACTTGCTGCCCCATCTATGGTTAAAAAGGGTTATGACAAGAGATTGGTAGCTGGTACGGTTATTGCCGGAGGTACATTAGGTATTCTAATCCCACCCTCTATAATGCTTGTAGTCATGGGTGGGCTTGTTGGTATTTCTGTCGGTAAACTTTTCCTTGCTGCCTTCCTACCTGGATTTTTACTTTCTGGCTTATATCTTATCTATATTTTTGTATATGCCTTAATTAAACCTGAAGTCGGCCCTCCACTCCCAAAAGAAGAACGTACCCATACAATAGTGCAGAAAATTAAGCTCACTGCAAAGTCTATGCTACCCACTTTGTTTCTAATCTTTGCAGTTTTAGGTACAATAGCTTTTGGTATTGCTACACCTACAGAGGCAGCAGGTCTTGGATGTTTAGGTGCTATGATCTTAGCGATAATTAACAAGAGATTCAACCTAAAACTATTAATAGACGCAGGTGTTGCTACCCTTAAGATAACATGTATGGTTATGTTAATATTTGTAGGGGCCAATCTTTATACTTCAGTTTTCATGGGTCTAGGTGGTGGAGAAACGTTTACTAAGTTACTGTTTATGATCAGCGATAACAAGTGGGTAATCCTGGGTATTATGATGTTTATACTGTTTATATTAGGTATGTTTGTTGACTGGTTGGGTATTTTACTTCTTGCTATGCCTATTTTTCTTCCTATTATTGACAAACTTGGTTTCGATCCATTATGGTTTACAATGTTAGTAGCTGTAAACCTACAGATGTCGTTCTTAACACCACCTTTCGGCTACTCCCTATTCTACTATAGGGGCATAGCACCAGCAGGTACAGATCTAAAGGATATCTACAAGGGTATAGTACCTTTTGTCATTTTACAAATGATAGGTCTGATACTCTGCATAATCTTCCCTTCTATTATAACATTCCTTCCCAAACTTATAATGGGTTAAAAGCGGGTTTTAAAACCCGCTTTTTTTATTGACTTGACATATTAATTGTATTTAAATATCACCTATGAGAGAAGAAGAACTAACTTTTGACCAGATGAAAATCATATTGGACAATCTATATAATGGGGTATATCTGGCCGATGGTGAAGGTAACACTATTTACGTGAATAAAACCTTTGAAGAAATGTCTGGTATCCCTTTTAAAGAGTTACAAGGGAGAAATCTCTATGACCTTGTATATAAATATAAATATTTTACAGGTTCAGCTACTCTAATTGTTTTACAAACCAAAAGAGAAGCAACTGCTACCTATAGAACAATCACAAATAAAAATTTCTTAGTCAAAGGTAAACCTGTTTTCGATCAAAACAATACAATAAAATATGTAGTAAACACCATCTGGGATCTAACAAACATCATATATAATAACGTCATAGATCACGATACCGTTAAAAATTTCAAGCTTAACCAAAACAATCTCATATCATCCAATAAAAAGATGAATGATATTATAGACATAGCAGTTAAAATAGCCCCCACAGATTGCACCGTTTTACTTACAGGGGAGACAGGAGTAGGCAAATCACTTATTGCAGAAGTAATCCATAACCTTAGCAACAGAAAAGATGCCCCCTTTGTAAAGATCAATTGCGGTGCAATACCTGAAAACCTCCTTGAATCTGAACTCTTTGGATATGAACCCGGTGCCTTTACAGGAGCTAATCCCAAAGGGAAAAAAGGTCTTATAGAAACAGCAAACAATGGAACTTTATTCTTGGATGAGATATCAGAACTACCTTACAGTCTCCAATCAAAGCTTTTGACATTTTTACAGGACAAAGAGTTTATCAAAGTCGGTGGCCACAAACCTATAAAAGCAAATGTAAGAATCATTTCAGCCTCTAATAGTGATCTCTATAAGCTCACCAAAGAGGGGAAATTTAGGGAAGATCTCTTTTACAGACTTAATGTTGTAAGCCTTAACCTACCAGCATTGAGAGAACGAAAAGAGGATATACCTCTATTAACCAATTTTTTTGTGGAAAAGTATAACATAAAATACAATTTCAACAAAAAAATTTCAAATGAAGTTATCGAATACTTCTGTCAAACCCCCTGGGAAGGTAACATAAGGGAACTTGAAAACACCATAGAAAGATTAATTCTACTCTCCAAAACCGAATTAATAACAATGAATGATCTTAAAAATATCAATTTCACCAATATACTTTCGAAAATGGAGAATAAAAATAGCCTAAAAGAAACTCTTGATGCCTTAGAAAAACAGATTTTACTAAACGAAAAAAACTCTGGCAAAACAACAAGAGAAATAGCTAAAGCACTCGGTATCAGCCAATCTAAAGTAGTAAGATTATTTAAGAAACACAACATATGTTGATTCATAAATGACTCTACGATGCAAATAAAAATCAAATAGGCTCTCTAATTATATACCTTAAAAAACTATGAACCAATAACGAATCAGAACAATGGTCTTTTTTTTATTTTGTCTTATTTATCAATGGCATATTTATTGTATGTCAATACAAAAAACTAAGGAGTTGTTATGAAAAACATATATTTGATCGATGGTATAAGAACCCCAATCGGAAGCTTTGGGGGAACATTATCAGATGTTCCAGCTGTAGAATTGGCTGCTGAACTCCTCAAAGAGCTACAAAAGAGATATAATCTACCCGATGATGCTGCAGATGAAGTGATCTTAGGCCAAGTCATTCAAGGTGGGGCCAAACAGGCACCTGCCAGGCAGGCCATGAGGCTTGCTGGTATAGATGATAAAGTCCACGCTCTAACTATAAACAAAGTATGTGGCAGTGGTCTTAAAGCATTCATGTTGGGTACCCAATCAATTTTGCTTGGTGACTCATCACTTGTCTATGCCGGTGGTATGGAGAATATGTCTATGGCCCCTTATGCTCTTGATAGAGCCAGATACGGATACAGAATGGGGCATGCAACATTTTTTGATCTTATGATTTACGATGCTTTACAGGATCCTTATTCCGGGAAACACATGGGCGAAATTACAGAGGAAAGCATAAAGAAAAACAATATATCCCGAAAAGAACAGGACGATTATGCAATCAGAAGCTATACCCTCGCACAAAATGCCATAGAAAAAGGTGTTTTAAACTCCGAAATACACCCAATCATCAAAAAGACCAAAAAAGGTGACCAGATCATAGATAAAGATGAAGAACCCTTTAAAGGTGACCTTTCTAAAATCGAGTCATTAAAACCTGCATTTACTAAGGATGGTTGTATCACAGCAGGCAACGCCTCCAAAATAAACGATGGAGCAGCTGTAGGTATCTTAGCAGATGATGATGCTGTAAAAAGATACGGTTTTCAGCCTAAAATAAGAATAGTTGCCTACTCCACAAACAGTATTCATCCAAATGATTTTGGTGAAGCACCTATAGGTGCCATAGAAAAAGTAGTAGCAAAAGCAAAACTAAATTTGGACCAGATAGACCTTTTTGAAATCAATGAAGCCTTTTCAGCTGTTCCACTGATGGCAATCAAAAAACTAAAACTTGATATAAACAAAGTGAATGTTAACGGCGGTGCCGTAGCCTTTGGTCATCCCGTCGGTGCCAGTGGGGCAAGAATTCTAATAACCTTAGCCAGAGAAATGATTCTAAGAAACGTAAAATACGGAGTTGCCACACTTTGTATCGGTGGTGGTGAAGCAGTAGCTGTGCTTATAGAAAAAATAAATTAGGAGGCAAACTAATGAAGCCCATTTATTATGATGCCACTGAAGCTATTAAAGATTTATTAAAAGATGGTATGACCATAGCAGCAGGAGGCTTTGGTCTATGCGGTATACCAGAAAAACTTATCTTAGCCATCAGGGACAGCGGAGTAAAAAACCTAACTTTTGTTAGCAACAACGCAGGAGTTGATAACTTTGGCCTCGGTTTACTCCTTCAGACGAAGCAGATAAAAAAAATGATTTCGTCCTACGTAGGTGAAAATGCAATATTTGAACAACAGTTTTTAAATGGTGAATTAGAAGTAGAATTAACACCTCAGGGGACATTAGCAGAAAAACTTAGAGCTGGTGGAGCTGGAATCCCTGCTTTTTATACAAGAACAGGTTTTGGTACCGTTTTATGTAAAAACAAGGAAACAAAAATATTCAATGGAAAAGAATATGTCTTAGAAGAAAGTATTGTAGCCGACTTATCCATTGTAAAAGGATGGAAAGCAGATAAAGCTGGTAATGTAATCTTTAGATATACAGCAAACAATTTCAACGAAGCATGCGCCAAAGCAGGAAAAATAACAGTTGTAGAAGTCGAAGAGATCGTAGAGACAGGTGAACTCGACCCAATGTCCATACATCTACCAGGCATTTATGTCGATAGATTAGTGTTGGGCACCAATTACGAAAAACCGATAGAACAGAGAACAGTATCAGATGGCACAATCAAAGCAAAAGGTTTTAACGAACAAAAAGAGTGGATGGCAAAAAGAATCGCAAAAGAATTCAAAGAAGGGTATTATGTAAATTTAGGTATAGGTATGCCCACTCTTGTGGCAAATTTTATCCCAGAGAATATGGATATAACCCTTCATTCTGAAAACGGTCTCTTAGGCATCGGCCCATTCCCAAAACCTGGAGAGGAAGATGCCGATCTGATAAACGCAGGTAAGCAAACCATTACCTACAAAAAAGGTGCTGCTTTCTTTGACTCCTCAGAATCCTTTGCTATGGTAAGAGGTGGTCATATTGACATCTCAGTTTTGGGTGGTATGGAGGTAAGTGAATTTGGAGACCTTGCAAACTGGATGATACCCGGTAAAATGGTAAAAGGACCAGGTGGAGCCATGGACCTCGTAAATGGCGTAAAAAAATTAATAGTGATGATGGAGCACACAACAAAAGATGGTCAACCAAAGATCGTAAAAGAATGCTCCTACCCTATAACTGGGAAAAATGTTGTAACTATGATAGTCACAGAAAAAGGTGTTTTTGAAGTTGATCCACAAAATGGCCTCACACTCATCGAAATATCACCATTTTCCAACCTCGATGACATTAGAAACACTACAGGCTGTGATTTCAAAATAAATCTTAAATAATGGAGGATATTTTATGAAGGATAAAGTAGCAGTAGTAACAGGTGCTTCCAGTGGTATAGGACTTGCAATAGCAGAAGCCCTTGCGAACGCAGGTGCAAAAGTAGTAGTAGCTGATATAAACAAAGAAAAAGGTGAAACAGAAGCCATCAGAATCGGTGGAAAATTTTTCTGTGCAGATCTATCGAAAAGAAGCGACTGTAAAGCATTAATCGATTTTTCAGTTGAAACCTTTGGTGGCGTTGATATACTGGTAAACAATGCAGGTATCCAGCACGTATCCCCTGTAGAGGATTTTCCAGAAGATAAATGGGATTTTATGATAAGCCTCATGCTAACAGCCCCTTTTCTCCTTACAAAATACTCATGGAACTACATGAAAAATAAAAAATGGGGCAGGATAATTAACATAAACTCAGTTCACGGACTAAGAGCATCAGAATACAAGTCAGCATATATCTCTGCCAAACATGGGCTATCAGGACTTACAAAAACAACAGCCTTAGAAGGTGGCAAATATGGTATTACAGTAAACTCTATATGCCCAGCCTATGTTAGAACACCACTAGTGGATAACCAAATAGATGCTCAGGCAAAAACCCACAATATACCGAGGGAAAAGGTCATCGAAGAGATAATGCTCAAAAAAGCATTTGTAAAAAGACTTATAGAGCCATCAGAAGTAGCAAGTCTCGTTTTATACTTATGTTCAGATGCTGCCCAATGTATAACAGGATCTACCATTACAATAGACTGTGGATGGACTGCCTCATAATTTTTCTCATAGCCCTCTTATTTAACATCGAGAGGGCTTCTTTATTGATCTATTATTGAAATAAGTTACAAAAAGTGATAGAATAAAATATGATGAAAAAACTACCCATAGGTCAATCAAGTTTTGAGCAGATTATAAAAAATAACAACCTTTATGTTGATAAGACAAAGTATATCTATGATTTAATTACCTCTACTCAGTTTAATTTCCTTTCCCGTCCGCGCAGATTCGGAAAATCCTTGTTGGTATCCACACTAGAACAGGTTTTTAAAGGTAACAAAGAGCTTTTTAAGGGGTTGTGGATATATGAGTCAGATTATGACTGGCAGCATCACATAGTCCTTAAGTTTGACTTTAATACTATCTCATTGGATAATCCTGATATTTTAGTAAAAGCAATTGAGTTTAACCTATCTCAGAAAGCTGAGGAGTTTGGTTTATCTATAAAGGGGACTGGCATAAAGGAGCAGTTTGTAGATTTGGTAAACAAGGTTTACAAAAAACATAAATCATCTATTG
>JAOAHS010000009.1 GCA_026415135.1 Calditerrivibrio sp.
TACTCTATCCTGCCGTTTTTATCGGTGATAATGATTTCCACCGTAGCATTTTCAAGAATCTGATGAAGAATAAGGGAATTTCTCTTCAAATCTAAATCATCCGTAATATCAGAAAAAATCATAAAATACTTATATTTAACCTTTTTCAGTAGAACAGAAAAAGTTCTTATTCCTCGATTTGTTTCTAATCTTTCTATCGTTTTAAAATCTGACACTTTTTCCATGATTTTACCAATTAAAGGACAAGAACAAAAAGCTAAAGATGGATGTATTTTATCATGTAAATCTCTCATAGTCTTTATCTCATCTTTATCAAAACCAAACAAAGTATCAAAAGCTTCATTAATATACAACACTTCTAAACTATCATCGAAAACAACGATAGCTTTATCAAATAAATCCAACAGTTCATAACTATTTATTTTTTTCATACAACACTCTCCAATTGAGATCTTACACAGTCATTACATATAATATCCACAATGGAAGAAAGTGGAAAGTAAAAGTATTTTACAGCTTCTTCAACATCGATCCATCTGTTCTTGTATAAAAACCTATTACATATAGAACATCTTGTAACCTTTAGATAAAACTCGTTATAAAAGTTCAGACATATTGGTTGAACAATTTTTTCAATTTTAACAATATAATGATCCAATCTTATCAAATTGTTTTCTAAAAGATATATCTTCATCTTCATAAATCTCTTTACTTCTGGGCTATCGCATCTGTAGTCCCTTATCACAGGTTTACCTGAAATTTTAGCTAAGTTTAAAAGGGATTCAAACCACATCCTGATATGATCTCCTGTAATAAAGTCAAAAATACTTTTTCCTAATACATTTTCCTTTAACACATGGAAATTGCCACAGTTTTCGTATACCATAAGGTCCCACCGGGAACCCACTTCTATAATTTTCATGTCCCTATCCAAAACATAACTATTTTGGATCTCATTCAAACCATTCAAATCATCCATTCCAACCCCTATTTATTAGACATATCAGTAATCGTACCAACCACTCCGATAATTTTATTCCCATCATATACTGCATTACCAGTAGTTTTTACAACAATTTCCTCACCAGTATATTTTTTAAATGGAACAACAAGATCATAAGCCACCCCTTCCCTTACACATCTTTTAAAAGCCTCCATAATATCGTCAGCCCTATCCCCATAGCATATCAGTGATCTTTCTATATATGTCATTGGGTCACTACCAAAATATCTTTTTTCTAATCCATGAATTGCATAAACCTCATCCGTCCAAAACATGGTATTATGAACAATATCGTAATACCAGCCCCCTACCTTAGAAATCTTCTGGGTTGCTTTGATGATCTGATCCCTTATAGAGATGGATTCGTACAACTTTTTATACTGTGTAATATCAATAAATGTAACAACAAGCCCATGATTTCTGGGAATATCAGCCAAAAAAGGCATTATTCTCATCAGAAAATAATTGTTAGAGCTTGTTTTCACCTCATACTCCTTTTGACCAAAATCGCTTAACGCTGTCTTAAAAAGTTGATAAGGATCAACATCCTCAATAAAATGAGATATATGGGTAATTGACCTACCCACATCCAGTTCTATTACTTTAAATATTTCCCTGATTTTAGGAGAAAATTTTCTAATTTTTAGCTCCAAATCCAACATCAATATACCAATTGCAGAGGATGTAAGAAGGTTATCCAGATCGTTTTGTAATTCCGTAAGTTCAAGTATCTTTGATTGTAGTTCGTTATTGACTGTATAGAGTTCTTCATTGGTTGACTGGAGCTCTTCATTTGTAGATTGTAATTCTTCATTACTTGCTAAAAGTTCTTCATTTGTTGCCTGTAGTTCTTCATTGGAAGTCTCAAGTTCCTCAATAGTTGCCTGAAGATTTTCTTTTGTTATTTGGAGTTCATTCTCAAGATCCTTAATCCTCTCCTCCACATGTGATGGTATCTCCAAACTGACCTGGTCATCGAAATGGACATCTTTATGAACCATATCAAGATTCGATAAAACAATAAGACAGTATTGCTCCTTTTTATATCCAGTAAAAGGGAACATATCTATTAATACAGTCTTCTTTTTATTCTTTTTATGGAGTATTTTACGATACTTCAGCCTTTTGTTCGATTTAAAACACTTTTTTACACCGTTTACTATTGGAATTGATAGATCCCTCGTAGTAATTTTTTCCAACTCAATGACAGGCTTTCCTTTGGGCATGGTAAAGTAGTTGGATAGATTCCCCTCCATATACATGACATCCATAGCACTATTAACAATAACTAAAGCATCAAAATAGCCATTGCTAAGCTGGGATAATGTCATTTCAAGCAATTTTTCATTCTCTTCAGCAGTATAATATTTTAACCTATCCAGATTTGTTCCTATTCTTCTTGTACCATTCAGGGGAGATTTTTCGATATTATAGTCAATGGTTACCTTAGGAGCACCGAGAGATTCATATATCTTCAGTTTAGGATCCATAATATCAAATAATTCTGGGAGATCACCAATGGTTTCACTATTACCCAATAGAAGCACACCATGGGTTTTCAAGGAGAAGTGAAAGTTTCTTAAAACCTTTAACTGGGTCTCAGGCTTTAAATATATCAAAAGATTTCTACAACTAATAAAAGATATATTAGTAAAAGGTGGATCTTTTATGAGATTATGTTCTGCGAAAACTATAGATTCCCTTACAGATCGTGTAATAACAAACTGATTACCTTGTTTTATAAAATATTTACTCAAATAGTTCACAGGCACATCTGCAGTAATACTCTCCGGATAAGCTCCCACGGCTGCAAACTGTAAAGCCCTTTTATCAATATCTGTGGCAAATATTTTAAGTTGCTTGATGATATTGAGCTTTTCCATAACCTCTTTAAAGATTATTGCTATGGAGTAAGCCTCTTCTCCAGTGGAACAACCAGCTACCCACACCCTTATCTCTGCATCAGGTATACGGTTTAAAAGATCTGGAATTACATCCTGTTCCAATTTCAAGAAAACCTCTGTATCCCTAAAAAAACTCGTAACACCTATTAAAAACTCTTTGAAAAGTATTGCCACCTCAGAGGGGTTTTTATACATGTAATTAAGATAATCGGATATATCTTCTAACTTATTAATGGACATCCTTCTTTCAAGCCTTCTTGTAATGGTAGATGGCTTATAATAGGAAAAATCCACTCCATGACTTGTTTTTATCAAAGAGAAAATTTTGTTTAATATCTCTTCATCAGTCACTACTCTGTCTTGATCCACTTTTATAAAATTCGTTGGATATTCAAGCATAGAAATAATCTGCTTTGGCATATCTGATGGTTTCATTATGAAATCCACCAATCCTGTGGAAATCGCAGCCTTTGGCATCCCATCAAATTTTGCAGTGGTTTCATCCTGAACAAATATTATACCGCCATGCTGTTTGATAGCTCTTATCCCCCTTACTCCATCACTACCTGTTCCGGACAAAATTATCGCTATAGCTTTTTCGCCTTGATCTTCAGCCAATGAACGTAAAAAAAGGTCTATGGGGAAATTAAGGCCACCTGAATAGTTTGGCTCGTTTAATACAAGCCTACCTTGACTGATCGTTAGATTCTTTTTAGGAGGAATAAGATAGATATTTCCGGCCTCCACCAGCATACCATCTTCAGATTTATGTACAGGGATGTTGGTTTTTTTTGAAAGTATCTCCGCCATCATACTTTTATAGTCAGGAGAAAGATGCTGGATAATAATTATGCCGAAATTATTTTTTTCTGGCATATTTGTAACAAATTGCTCAATAGCCTCTAATCCACCAGCTGAAGCACCAATTGCAATATAATAATCTGGCATCTTAATATCTTTGTTCATTCCATCACCCCATCAAACATTATTCTACTATTGGCAAATACAATTCCACAATAGTCCCTTCATTGACCTTTGACTCCAGTTCCACAAAACCACCATGCTGTTCCATAATCCCCAATACCTCAGACAAACCCAGTCCAGGAGATGTATGCATAAATTTTGTAGTAAAAAACGGCTCAAAAACATTAGGTTTTATATGATCTGGTATTCCGACACCTGTATCTTCAATCTGTATAACAGCAAATTTTCCACAGATATCATTCCTTTGAATATCTTTTACAAATAATCTTACATAGATATCTCCTCCAGTAGGCATAGCCTCCTTTGCATTCTTTATGACATTAAAGATAGCCTGACTTATCATATCCAAATCAGCTTTGACATAATAGTTTATGTCAGGATCAGTCTCCATGATAAGTTTTATGTTGTCAGTTAGAATATGCTTTGAGTAACCGAGTGCAATATTCAAAAGAGGCATTAAATTAACTTTTTTAGGTGTCATAATTGCATTTCTACTAAACTTCATTATAGAATTTATAATATTAGTAGCTCTCAATACAGATTTTTGAATTATCTGGAGCTTTTCCAGATACTCCGGTTTATCTTTGAGATTGTTCGAGAGCTCTTGAGCTATGATGAGAATCGGTGTATTTATATTATTCAAGTGATGTGCTATACCTCCAGAGATGTTTATCAGCGACTTGGCTTTCGCTATACTTTTTTCTTTTTCCTGCAACAAGATCTTCTCTGTAACATCATTTTTTATAGCAACATAATAAATAATATTCCCCCTTTCATCAAGAATTGGGGTTATCTTTGCTTCTTCAGTAAACAGTTCCCCGTTTTTTTTACGATTTATAAAACTCCCTTCCCAAGTCATTTTTTTACTTAAAGTAGCCCAGAGGGATTTATAAGTATCCAAAGGTGTTTTACCTGATTTTATAAAACCAGGATTTCGGCCGATAATCTCATGTTTCGAGTAACCTGTAACATTGCAATAAAAATCATTAACAAAGATTACATTATTGTTCCTATCAGTTATTACAATGGAAACCGGAGCAAGGTCTATGATCTTCATATAAGTATCGATCTTTCTTTGTGACTCTTTTATTTCACTAATATCGGTAACTATAATATTCAAATTATTGCTATATTTATCTCTTTTTCCAGTCACAAGACAACTAAGATAGCCTTTGCCTCTAATAAAACGCAACTCCATGTTCTTACCTTCAGGTTGGGTATAAAAATCTTTATAATTAGCCAAAAAATACCTGTGATCATTACTATGAACAAAATCTATCAACGATTTCCCCTTGATGTCATTACCCACAATTTTTAACATTGTGGAAAAGGTCTGATTATAACTTAATATAATCCCCACTTCATTCAATGTTAGATAACCCACTGGAGCGGAGTTATAAAGATCATAATACTTATTTTTTAGTTCTTCGAGCTCAAGATTAGCCCTTCTTATCTCCTCATTCTGGATCTCCAGCTCCCTTTGATGCACTAACAACTCATAAATGATTGATAACTTATCTTTATGCTCCAAGTTGAGTTCAGATAGATTTATAGAGTCAACTAATTCTTCTGCTTTCTTTCTCAAGTCACTCATAAAAACCTCCGCATCAAAAAAAAGATTTAAGGTGCAGGTTTACCTAAAAAATACCCTTGAGCCAGATCGATATTCAAATCTCTTATGACTTTAAGTTCATCTTCAGATTCTATACCTTCAGCAAGAGTCAATGCTTTTATCTCATGGGATATTAACACTAAAGAGTTAACGATAGCCTTCTTTGCTGTATCGAGATGAATGTTTCTGATAAGCTCCATATCGATCTTTATAATATCTGGTTTTAACTTAGCTAACATATTCAAAGACGAATAACCGGAACCCACATCATCCAGTGCCACCCTAAACCCCATCCCTTTATAAAAATCAAATATGCTCTTTAAATGTTCAATATTTTCTACTCTTTCACTTTCCACCACTTCAAAAACAATCTTTTCAAAATTATAACCCAGATTAACTGCTGCTTCAATTGTATCTTTTAAACAATATTCAGGATTATAGATGGAAGTCGGTGTGAAATTTATAAAAATATTAGCATCCAACCCTTTTGATTTAGCATTCTTTAGGGCACTGATACGACAGAGCCTATCAAGGTTAAAAATCAGCTCTGTTTTTCTTGCGGATTCAAACATAATATTTGGTGGCATGATACTACCATCGATCTTTCTCCCCCTTGACAAACACTCATAAGCATAAACTGTATTAGATCTAATATCAAATATAGGTTGAAAATAAGTAACAATAGATTGATTATCTAAAATCGAGATAAGATCTTTTGAATAACATAGATTTATCCAATAACTAAAAGATTTTGCCTTTCTATAGGAACTAAAAATGGGTGTTTCATGGGGCTCTAAAACAAGTGCAGATATATTTTCCAACTCCATCTGGTTGAAGATCTTTGAAGTAGCAATATTATCTATAAATTCGCTAAATATACCCATAAGTTCTACGTATTCACCATAATGAACAATCTGAAACTGACCTGAAAAATTATCATAAAACTTTTTTAACATATAATCATGATTGGCAAAAACAAGTATCTTAACTACACCCTCAGGCAGATCTGGTGTTTTTGTACACTTATCACAACCCATATAAACCCCGTTTTTTATATGTTTAATATTTATTATATCACATAAATAATAAAATTAAAATAGGGTCATGTAAATTTCATTTTTTAAGGATATACAAAGTTATCAATACACCAATTAGTATTAAAAGGATTAACACCGGGATATACCTAAAAGTAAAAAAGATCGATACCGATAAACTTAACCACAATAAAACAACAATTTTTATCTTAGTAGTTCTATTTAAGCCTCTATTAAGTCTTATGTACCCTCCCCATACAGGATGAGATACCAACCAACTATGCAACTTTTTAGAACTTCGAGAAAAACAGAAAACAGCAACCAATAAAAAAGGGACTGTAGGCATAATTGGTAAAAAGGCACCTATTATACCTAAAAAGAGTGATACAAAACCAACAGTTAAATATAAAAGTCTTTTAACATCAAAAATCATCTACTTAGGTAAATGGGGCTGTGGTTTTCCTATATAGTACCCTTGAGAATATGTTATACTAAGTTTTTTCATTTCATTTAATAGTTCTTCATTTTCCACATACTCTGCGATGGTTTTTATATCAAACTCCTTAGCAATCATACCAAGTGTCTTAACCAAAACATAATCCTTACTATCTTTCAAAATATTTCTTACAAACTCACCCTCTATCTTGATAAAATCTACAGGAAATCTTCTCAGATACTGGAAAGAACAAAATCCAGAACCAAAATCGTCTATGGCAAACTTAAAACCTTCCACCCTTAAATTTGCAATAAACCTTTCCAACAAAGATAGATTTTTTATCGTTTCTCTCTCAGTAATTTCAAAAACCACCTTTGACCTATCAAAATCATACTCTCCAGTAATCCTTAAAACCTCAGGGATAAATTCGCTCATAACAAGGGATCGTGGTGAAAGATTTACAAAAATAAGACCCTTAAAGTTTGATTTCTTCACTTCTATGATAGCGTTTTCCAGAAGAATAATATCAAGCCTGGATATTAAATGAATCTTCTCAGCAATCTCGATAAACTCATAGGCATTCATTGTCCCTTCTGGAGTCTCTATCCTACTTAACACCTCACAACACTCTATTTCACCATTGCTATTTCTCATAATAGGCTGAAAATATGGTATAATCCTTTTTTCATTCACAGCTTTGGTGACTATAATAGTTTTTTCCGTAATAGCTTTTAATACCTCCACCACTTCATTTTGGGTGGGAAGCATGATCCTATTTTTACCTTCATCTTTAGCTTTTTTAAGGATATTATCTGCAAATATAAAAAGATCTTTAGCGTTATCAGCATGATCAGGATATATCGATATACCCGCTGAAATAGTTACTTTGATATCCTTACCATCGTTTGATTTAAAAGTATGGGCACCTATGGTCTCCTGAATCCTCTTGCCAACTGTAAAAGCCTGTTCTTCACCGGCTTCTGGCAATATTGCCACAAACTGATCCCCACTATACCTTGCCAATATATCACCCTTCCTCAAACATTGCCTTATGATAATTGCAATTTCAGAGATTATATAATCACCAACAGCATGAGAATAAGAATCGTTTATATACTTAAAATTATCTATATCTACCAATAGAATAGAAAATTTATAATTATTCCTCGATGCTCTACCCACTTCATACCCTAATACCTCCCAAAAGACCCTTTGATTGAAGAGATTGGTAAGTGGGTCCCTTGTTGTGTAATATTCCAGCTGTTTAGTATACTTGGACATAGCCTTTACTGAACCCACAACATTCATAAGCGTAGCTAAAATACCTTCTATAACCAAACCATTAATGTTATCAGAAGCAAGTTCAGAATGCACCCCTATACCCACCACACCACCTATCTTTGGTGCATCCAATATGAGGGATTTTGTCTGTATAGCTATATCCTCCTCAGTCAATTCTTTTAGATAATCATTTGTATTGGCTATGTTGTGCTCCATGCGAAGATCTGTAACATCACTAAAGAAAGTGGTATTTGACTTAATCTTTTTAACAATAAACTTTTCTGTTATCTCAATAGTTTTAAGAGAAGGTTTTTTAAGCCAGAAAATCTCCAAAGACAAAACCTCATTATCAACTTTAAACAGAGAAAAAATGGCATAGGTCTCCATCAATCTGTTTACTTCTAACAACATATTTTTAACGTTTTCCTTCCAATCCTTTATAACTTCTGAGGTAATAATAAACTTTTCCAGAATCTTAATCTCAAATTCGAGTATATCTTTGTCCACAGCAATAGATTTTATCTTTTGGCTCAGATTATGAATATTTTCAACTACATTATTAAACTCTTCAAATCCAAAATCAATAGGCTCTAAAGAGATCACTTTAAGATCTTTGACTGAACTAATATTGTTTACTATATTACTTAACCTATCAAACTTATTTTTAAGCTTCTTTGAAATATATCTGGATAAAAAGAATGCAAAGATTAAAGGAATAGGGGACAGCAGTAAAAAATAAAAGAACATCTTTCTATTGTAATCGTTGAAAAATGGCTTTAGATCATAGTTTATTGTAAGTATAGCCAATATATCTCCCAGGTTTTCTTTCTTATGACATTTCATACAGCTTTCTGTTAATCTTATTGGATAGGCATACACTATTGAATCTTTATTCCTTTTAAACACCTTATTCTTAGTCTCAAAAGCTATTCTCGCCTCTTCAGATTCTTCAAAGTATTCAAATTTTACTCCATTTCTTTTTGTACCAAAAATTTCGATAACATAAGGGTAATTAAATCGACTACCATCAAACTCTTTTGCAAATCTCTTTAGTTCCCCTTGTTTGAAATCTTTGTTCATTAACTCGATTATAGACCTGTTTAGATTTGAGGATATGATTTCTGAAGTTGTTAAAAAATGTTTTGTAGCTAAATTATAACAGATTAAAAGAGATAAACCTGCAGCAATAGTAAAACCCGCAAAGGATATGAAAAATGTTCCAAACCAGACCAAAAAATTTATAGATTTGAAACTTTTAAATTTTATCGTATGTTACCTCATTCTAATATCAAAAAGATCTATCAAATGCATTGTCTTTAAACTTTTATATAATTCATTAGAGCCAACTCGTATACGAACTTTAACTTTATCATGGTTTATCAACTTCATAAAAAAACCAAGTAACGATGACATGATTGTCTTGGAGTCTTCAAAGTCCACCACAATATCTATAGCACCATTACCAATCAATTCATTAATTGAGTCCCTAATTCTCGCATAATCTTCAATAGTTGATACATCCCCCTTTATACTTATAACATTATTACTACTAACAGTTATCTTCACAGGTTCCATACTACACCTCAAATCTTTCTTAAGCTCTTTAAAACAACAAGCTCTTCTTTATAAGTTTGTTCACCTTTTATTGGTGTTTCAAGTATACCTAAAATTTTTTTAAAACGCAAATCGTTTATTAACCTTTTAAAAAAATCGATACCCAAAAGCCCCTTACCTATAAACTCGTGTCTATCTATTTTACTGCCCAAACTTTTTTTAGTATCGTTTATGTGGATGACCCTTACCTTGTCTCCAAACCTTTCAAATATTTCATCAAATACCTTATCATAATCATCCAACAGATCAAACCCAGCTGAATAAAGATGACAGGTATCAAGACAGACACCTAACCTATCGGAATATCTCGAACTATTTATCAAAAAGTCTATCTCCTCAAGGCTACTACCCAAGTTACTCCCCTGACCAGCTGTTGTCTCAAAAAGCGTCATAACTTTGAAATCCCCATCGGTGTAGATTCTATCGATAAAATTCACTACCCTTTTGAGACCCTCATCAACACCTATACCCAAATGGGAACCAGGATGTATGATGTAGTATGGTATATTTAGTTTATCACAGCGACTAAGCTCATCCTTCATAGAGGCATAAGATTTATCGTATGTGTCCCCCATGGAAGCCATATTTATAAGATATGAGCTGTGGGCACAAACACAATCAGACGGGATTTGCACCCGTCTTAGTTCCAAAAAATATTTTTCAATATCTTCTTCCTTTAGTGGCTTATCAAACCATCTATTTGAACTTTTTACGAATATCTGAACGGACTCAGCACCATCCTCTTGTGCCCTTGTGATACTCTTATAAATACCTCCAGCAATCGATTCATGTGCCCCAAGTATCATTGCAACTCTTTTTTCCAGTACTTAGCAAAGAGCTCCACTTCAAACTTTGAACCGATGATAAGAGGAGTTTTTTGATGTAGATTCTCCGGAACAATATCAAGTATGTTGTTATCACCATCTATGGCCATACCACCAGCTTGTTCCACGATATATGCAAGGGGAGAAGCTTCATACAAAAGACGTAGCTTACCCCTCGGATTTTTACTGTCACCAGGATATAGAAACACTCCACCTTTCAGCAGATTCCTATGGAAATCAGCCACCAATGATCCTATATAACGTGTGGTATACTGCCTCTCTTTTATACTTTTTAGATGTTCCACATACTTTTTGATTCTTTCATCCCATTTATGATAATTTGCCTCATTTATACTATAGATGGAACCACATTCAGGTGTTTTCATATCCTGATGGGATAATAAAAACTCACCTACACTTGGATCAAGAGTAAAACCATTTACACCTCTACCAGTAGTGTAAACGAACATCGTACTGGAACCGTATATTACATAACCAGCCGCCAAAAGGTTTCTACCCGGCTGCATAAAGTCCTGACGGCAACCATCCCCATCAACAGACTGTCTCTTGTAAATACCAAAGATCGTCCCAATACTTATATTCACATCTATGTTACTGGAGCCATCAAGGGGATCAAAAACCACAAGATATTTACCTTTAGGATATTTACTGGGGATACTGATCACATCATCCACTTCCTCAGAGGCCATGGCACAGATCTTACCTGTATGGTCAAGAGCCTGTATCATCTTCTCATTAGCAAACACATCTAATTTTTGTTGCTGTTCACCATGCACATTTGAGGACTCAGCCTTTCCAAGTATATTCACAATACCAGCCTTGTTAACTTCCCTGCTGATTATCTTGGCAGCAAAAGCTATCTGTTCAAGAATCATAGTAAAATCCCCAGTAGCCTCTGGGAAATTCCTTTGCTCTTCCAACAAAAATCTTGACAAATTTGTTACACCGCGTCTTATACTCATAACTTTTTGCTCCTTAAATAAATTTTTACAAATCTTTATAAATCTTCATCCTTTCAAGAACTTTGTTTAAGTATTCAACGCCTCCCCTTGGGGAAAGCTGCTTGTTTATAATATCATAAACTTCATCAGATGACAATTGGTTTATTTTATTAAATGCATTTTTAGGGTTGCCATCATTAGAAAAAACCCTATACACATTTCTCAATCCCACATTATACCCTACAATAGCCACATAAAATCGGCTTTCTGGATTTTTTATATCCCGTAGATAGCTTGACATCATCAGATCAAGGTAGGTAGTTCCAACATTAATATTATTTTCTGGATTATATAAAAAAGATGGTAACAGAATGAGAGGATTACCATAAAGTACCCTGGCTGCATCTTTACCTGCCTGTGTAGGTATTATCTGCATTAGCCCATAAGCTGGTGCTGGTGAAGTAGCCAGAGGGTTAAAATAACTTTCGGTATGGATGATGGCATAAATAAGCTCTGTTTTTAAGTTATATTTCGTAGCATAACGAACAACAATATCTTTAAATTTTTTTGCCTTGTCTTTATCACTTACTTTGATATTTACTGTAAAAGTTGTAACGTATCCACCATTTTTATCCCTTGAAGACTGAATGTTACCAGCATCTACCAACTTGTCCAACTGTTTGCCATCTGCTGGGACAATATCACCAATAACTTTTTGGTCTGTTAACTCCTCTGTTTTTGCTTGTTTTGACTGGGACATTTTTTTTTCTATGTTTATAATAGGCTTATTGTTATTGATAGCATCCTTTATAGACTCATTTAAAATACCTTTTAATTTTTCCTTAATAACAATTTTGTCCTCTTTCGGTGCATCAGATCTATATTGAATTGTGATTTTGTTTTTTTCAAAATCCACTATCGTTCTTGATTTTAAATCAGGGGAATATTCAACCCATTTGTATCTATCAGATATCAGTTGATCCCCCCACTCTTTGAAAACCTCCCGCTTAAATTTGTCAAACTCTTGGACTACTATTTCCAAATATTGCTGAAAATCGTCTTTCACCCCCTTTTTATACTTTTCAAAATCCTCAATCTCTTTAAGAAAATCATCCGCAAAAACGCTAAATGAAATAAATAAACTTACTGAAAAAATTAATATGAAAGATCTTCTCAATCAGACCTCCTGACAGCAATCTATTCCTCACACATCAAAATAAAGATCTCATCATTTTTAGGGTTCATCCAGATTTTATCTATCTTTGCCCTAACTGTTGCCCCGTCAGTAGTCTGAACAGAATAAACATTCATAGATGTTGATGCCGACTGGCTCGTTCCTGACATAAAGGACTCAACCTCAACATTTACTTTTACATTTTTCTGTCTTGCAATCCCCTCAATGCCCCGAGAAACTGCAAGTGCTCTCTGATAAGGTTTGCCACTTACATGGGGTAATGCACTACCCACATAACAGATTTTACCAGATGGAGGGTTACCATATACCCATTCTGGAGCACCAGCATATTCACTTGTAGCAACAGGCTTTGAATGATAGCAGGCCACAGACAAAAATAATGTTAAAAGCATAAAGATATACATATTTTTCATCCAACACCTCATAAAAAAATAGGGCGGCCATTAAGCCACCCTTTCACAGAAATATGTCACATTACTTTTTGGAGCCAAACTCTTTTTCGATCTCTTTATCCATCTCTTCTGTAGCTTTTTTAGCTTGATACAGCTGCCACAGCGCCTGTTCATTCCTCAAGCTTGTGTTCACAGCTTGTTTTACAGCCTGCTTAGCAATATTTGGATCCTGAACTACAAGTACAAAAAGCTCATTACAAGCAGGGGATATCCACTGATTCTTCACCTTGCTACCTTCAATAAGCTGGCTTGAAACCTGCTTTGAGACATTGCTGGCAACTTTATCCACAGTCTGGGCATCACCTATACCAGTTGTCTGGGTAAAGCTTTTAAACATATTATTCACTTTTACACTAATATTTCTTGCCATCTCATCTCTAGCAGCAGCAGTAGCCTCCTGACGAGCAAAACTTATTCCAGCAGGTCCTATCTTTGCAGAACCAAGTCCTGTGATCCCACCTTCCATAGTTGGATCAATAACCCATGCTGGAGCTCCTTCAAAACATGGATTAGCAAGCTTTGGAGGCTGTTTCTTATCGGCACAACCGGACAAAACAAACATACCAAAAGCAAACACTAAAGCTAAAAGATAAAATCTTTTCATAAAATTCCCTCCATTTTTATTTGGAACTTCCTTAATATAATTTTAAAGGCCATATTTTATTTGTCAACCTTTTTTAAAAAATAATTTTAGGCGCAACATTCTTAAATTGAGGCATAGCCATACCAACACTGGCATTGATGTAAGTTGGATCACTTACAACATATATTTTATCATTATACTGCACCCTATCCCCAGCCACATTTTCATTAAATCTCACACCGGTCGCTATATGCCCGGGATATTCCAACAGAACAACTTCAAGACCTAATATCTTCCTTACAAGATAAGAAAACAAGATAGATCTATCTTCACAATCGGAGTAGGGATAATATACAGTTTCATCTGGCAAAAGATATTTTTCATATCCAAAATTATCCTGATCCGTTTTATATTCAAAGGCAGTCTGGACAAACCTTAACAAAATATTTACAGCCTCAACCTCACTCTTACCCTCTACAACCCTTCTAAGCCCTTCCACAACAGAGGCAACCACCATCCCAGAAACATCGGCTTTGTGATAAACCGACAGTTCTGTTTGGGGAAAATCTTCATAAAACTTTACATTTGATAAGTTATAATATACTGGGAACTCATATCTTTTACCATCATAACTAAATGATAAAACCTTTGATTTTATAATCTGATCTATACTCTGCTTTTCTATCATGAAAGAAAAGTATGATTTAGATTCTTGATGATTCCCAGAGTAACTATACAGACCTTTTACCTCTCTCCCATCTGTCCAAAGCAGATAATACCTAACATTACCAAATCTAAAAAAGGCTGAGCCATAAATCATCTGATTTGCTGGAACCATCATATAGACAGCTTCTTTGTTAAAACCTATTTTTACATCATACCCCAATTTAGAAAGGAGAAACCAGGAAAGGATTATTTTTGAGTTATAATCGCTTGGGTAGACACCATTCGAAATAGTTTTAGTAAACTTGAAATACCCCCAGTCATCAAAATTCATTTTTTTACCTACTCTACGCATCTCTTCAGCCAATTCCAAAAATCTACCAGTTGCCATCATCTTCCATGCTTCTGCGATCTTTTCGCCTGTTATTGGTTTTTCTATTAGCACATTTTTTGGGTAAGTTTTAAGGTCAATTTTATATAAATTAATTTCAAGCTCTTCTTGTTTCGGATCTGATGTTACTTTTACTTCACTTCCTTTGGACCTAATTCCATCATCTAAAATACTACCTGTTATTTTTGTTTTCATTTCGGTGGTAAGCTCGTTACCTTTTTTATTTAATACAGGTGGTGTTTTGATTTTGGGTTTTTCATCCCTTTTAACTGCAGCAAATGCTTTAAACTCCTCCCATGATGTTTTTAAGTACTCATAAAACTCCTTATCAGCCTGACTCTTAAACTCTTCAAAACCACCCAACTCCTTTTTTAAAAACCCTTTAAAACCATCATCCGCATAAACCCCACTAACAAAAAGAAAAAATATTACTACCAACAACCTCATGCTACACCTCATTTTGCAGGAGAACTTTCTAATTCATCAAAAGCTTCATCTGCCCTTTTGTGGGTGAGCTTCTTCCTAATCATATCGATTCTTTCTTTTTCATACTCGATGATAGTATTCTTATCCACACAGCCCCTGACAAAAGTAATATTAACTTTTTTAACGTATTCTATATTACGAAAATCTATATTCTTATTTACGAATATATGTAAATCATCATCCTTCACAAAGCTCTTTACAAAAGCTTTTTCAGATTTGTTCTCCAGATTACGATAATTATCATACACAACTATCTCCATTATCTCATTAATTTTTGATATCATCATCTTCTTAGCCTTATCCTTCGCTATATCTACAGATTCAAGCCCACCTTCCTGATATGTGGAAACACACACATAAGCAGATTCCGGCTTGTGAAACCAACTTGGAGCCCCTTGAATATTAACATCAGAATAGACAAGCATTTTGGAAAAAAGAAATGAAGATAAGGTCTTAACCAAAGAAACTGCTATGGCTTCTAAGAACATAAATACCCCCTTAATATACTATCCTTAAATTAATTATACCCCCATCAACTTTTTTTACAATATTTTTATTGAAAAAAAAATCTCAACAGCTATAATGGCACTATAAGGGGGTGTATATGAAAAAACTAATAACGCTTGCGTTCATACTTTTCCTTACCCTTCCTCTTTACGCCCAAAACAACGCGGGCAATATAGAAAAAGTAGAAGGAAAAGTGATTGCCTATCCATCTGGGGCTGTCAAAGGTGTTACGGCTAAAGAAGGTATGATACTTAAAACAAAAGACACGGTGAGAACTTTTCAGAAATCCAATGCTTTTGTCAAGTTTATTGATAACTCAAAAATAGTCCTAACAGAGAATTCAATTTTGACCATCAAAGACACTTCAAGTCTAAATCTCAAAAATGGTAAAGTGGTTTTTGACATTCAAAAACAGGGTGACAAAGAAGGGATCAAAATAGCCACCAAAACAGCGATAATCGGAGTAAAGGGGACAAAGTTTCTCATAGATATCGATAAAGATGGTATAGATGTCATCCTCAAAGAGGGTGAAATATCTGTAAAAGCAGTTAAAGGGGAATTTAAAAGATACTTAGAAAAAGAGGAAGAGGATTTTAATAAATTTGTGAAAGAGACAAAAGAGGATTATGAAACATATAAAAAGAAGATAGAAGAGGAATTTGTCGAGTTTGTAAAAGAATTTACAATGAAAAATGAGATGGGTGTAAGTATAAAAGGTAACGAAGTAAGAAAAATAAAAGATCTATCAGAGTTCGATGATGAGTTTGATCTATTGAATAAGTTTTAAGTTATGCATCATACCTTAGGCTGGGTAGTTTTTACTCTCATTATTCTCGTATTACTTTTATTAGATTTAGTTATATTTAACAGAAAAGCCCACGTAATAACCTTAAAGGAGTCCCTTGCATATAGCTCCATGTGGATAGCTATCGCCTTTGTATTTAACATAGGTTTATATTATTTTAATGGTGATAAACAGGCGATTGAGTTTCTCACTGGATATATCATAGAAAAATCCCTTAGTATAGACAATATCTTTGTTATGATTCTAATTTTTCAGACCTTTCAGATACCTTCAGAATACCAACATAAAATTCTTTTTTTAGGTATTATAGGAGCAATTATTTTAAGAGCTATAATGATATTTGTGGGTATCAGTTTAGTGGAGAGATTTCATTTTATATTTTACATCTTTGGTTTATTGTTAATATTTAATTCTATAAAAATGGCTTTTAAAAAGGAGGAAGAGGAGATAGATTTTGAAAGTAAATGGTTCTTTAAAAGAATAAAAAATATTTACCCCATAGCCAACAATACAAAAGAAGGAAGGTTTTTTGTATTATTAGATGGTAAGAAACATGCTACACAAATACTCATTGCCTTACTGGTAATCGAGTTTAGTGATATTATGTTTGCAATGGATTCTATCCCTGCAATATTTGGAATAACTACCGATCCATTTATCGTCTTTTCATCAAATATATTTGCCATCTTAGGGCTAAGATCCCTTTATTTTGCTTTGGCTGGCATAATGGGTATATTTCATTTTATAAAGTATGGTCTTAGTATCATTTTGGGTTTTATAGGTGTTAAAATGTTGATTGCTAATATAATTCATATACCAACCATCATATCCCTTATCACAATAATAGCTGTACTAAGTATATCTATCCTTTTTTCACTGCTATTTCCCAAAGTGATTGAAAATAAGTGATTGACTTTTTACTGCTAAAAATTTATCAAACACTCTATGATTAGAATTCATGTGGATGAACTTAAAATTGGTGATAAAGTTATAAAACTCGATGAAAGCTGGCTTAACACACCATTTCTTTTTCATAGATTTACAATAAAAAACTGGGACGACATTAAAAAACTAAAAGACAACAATATCGATTATGTATACATAGAAAAAAGGTGTGAAGATAACCTTTTTAAAGAGATTATCCAAGAAAACATAGAAAAGTTAGAAGAGATCCAAAAAGAAGAATTACCCAAGCATTATATAGATTATCAAAACATCACCAAAGCCGCAGAAATTTACGAACTATCGGTAAAGATTATGAGATCCGTTATGGATGATATAAGATCAGGTAAGCTATTTGACGATACCGGTGTAAGATTAGTCGCTGATAAAATCACAGAACTTACGATAAAAAAAGGGGATCTATTAAGCAGTGTAGCAAAATTAAAAACCTATGATGAATATACATTCCAACACTGTGTAAACGTATCTGTGTTTGCTACCTCATTGGGCAAACTAATGAATCTATCCCCAAAAGAACTCAAAATGTTAGCCACCAGCGCTCTTTTACATGATACAGGTAAGATGTTAGTACCAAAAGAGGTTTTGAACAAACCAGGAAAACTTACCGATGACGAATTTAAGATCATGAAAAACCACGTAATCTTGGGTTATGATTACCTAATAAATAACGGTATGATCAAAGATAACCTAAAGATTGTTATAGAACACCATGAACGATACGATGGTAGTGGATACCCCTATGGTTTGAAAGATCCTGATATCTCAATCTTTGGGAAAATAGGTGCTGTTGTGGACATCTACGATGCCATAACAAGTAACAGAGTCTATCACAAAGGCATGGAACCTCCATCAGCTTTAAAAATGATGTTTAAGTGGACAGATACCCATATAAACAAAAAGGTATTTGAATTTTTCATCACCCACATAGGTATTTATCCAGTAGGAACATTAGTATTGCTTAATACCAATGAACTTGGTATAGTAGCCAAAATAACTACAAATCCCACTGCCCCAATCGTAGCAATATTTAAAAACCCAAAAGGAGAGGATATACCTATCTATCTTCATGACCTCTCCAAAAAGAGCATATTAAACAAAAAGATAATAGGACCAGTAAATCCAGAAAAGGTGGATATTTCCCAAGAGATATATAGCTTAATAGAAAAAATAAACGAACAAAATTAGGAGACGGTTGGGTGGCTGGTGCCCCTCGGAGGCTTCAAACCTCGACTGTTTCGCCAAAAGCGAAAGGAAGGTTCGATTCCTTCACGTCTCCGCCAATCAAATGCTTAGCTTTCTTCTCAACTCTCTGCTAAAATCATCCCAGTTAGTGGTTTTTAGCTGCTTTTCATCTATCGGCTTGGAGAAAAGGTAGCCCTGCACAATTTCACAACCATGTCTTCTAAGATAATTAAACTGCTCTTGTGTTTCAACACCCTCTGCAAGGGTTGTGTATTGAAATCTGTTTGCAAGCTCTATAATAGCCCTTACAAAAGAAGTGTCCCTTTCAGTTTTAAACATCTCCCTAATAAAGGATATATCTATCTTAATAATATCACAAGGCATCTGCTTTAGTCGCAAAAGGGAAGAATAGCCAGTTCCAAAGTCGTCGATAGCTATTTTAATATGATTTCTTCTCTTAAAATCCAAGAAATCATCGCCAAATAAATCTATATTATCGTTTAACTCCCTCTCTGTAATTTCAATAGTTATCTTTTCTACACTTTTCATTGATAGATTTCTGAATTTCTCAAAAAACCTTTTTGAGTCCAGATTTTTAGCTGAAAGATTGACTGAAAAATCGTAACCTGTTTCCTCAATAATCTTGTTTACTTCACCCATCAACCAATCTTCAAAATTATCAAGGAATACAGATTGTTCCAATTGATCTATAAAAACATTAGGATATAAAATATTACCTTCCCTGTCATACATTCTGATCAAGGCCTCAAAACCAGCTAATGATAGATCCCGGGCAAAGAAATAAGGCTGGAAATGCAATACAAATCTCTTTTCCTCTATTGCATTTGATATAAGACTCTCCACCATTAAAAACTTTTCAGCTTCATTCTCAAGATCAACATCATAAAACCTGAGATTATTCTCATCTTTCCTAATCTTTGAAAGTGTAAGGGAACATTTATTTAATATATCATTAACATCTTTTCCATCATATGGGTATAAAACAACAGCAATCTTAGAAACAACAGCAATAGACACGTCATCAATAACAAAGTTTCTTTTGAAAAGGCTGTCGATCCTATCAACAATCTTAAAGATATTTTCCCTTTTCTTAATGTTTGCCAAAAAAACTCCAAAATCATCTCCCCCTATTCGTGCAATAAAATCCCTTTGTTTTAGAATTCTTTTCAACTCTTCAGCAATAGCAATCAAAAATTTGTTACCAAAATCATATCCATACTTATTATTTATATAACTCATATTTACAATATCTATCATAACAACAGCAGAAATACTCTCTGGGTTTAGATGAAGAAATTCTTTTATCTTTGTAGTAAAACCTAAAAAGTTGAAAGCTTTAGTCAGATGATCCTCGTACCTCAATCTTTCCATTTCATGTTTTAACATAATTTCGTCTGTGATATTCTTACCTATAAAAACAAACCCCTGGATAGTATCCTTTTTTACGATTGGTAGAATTGACGCATCCAAATAAAAGAACTCCCCATTCTTAGTCTTATTTATAAAAATAGCATCAAACTGTTCCCCTTTATATATCTTAGAATATAAGTTATTGTAAAAATCAATCCCCATCTTATCAGACTTAAAAACAGATGGCTTTTTCCCTATTATTTCAGATTCAGAAAAACCTGAAATTTTAGTCACCGAATCGTTGATAAAAATTATTCTGCTTTCCTTGTCTGTAATAAAACAGAAATCTTTGGATGATTTAATCGCATTATAGAAGGAAATAGCTCTAAAATTTTTATCAAGTCTATCAAGTGTAAAGGTAACATCCCTCTTAAGCTCTTCCATCAAAATAGATAGCTCATTTAAATAATCTAAGTATTTATCAGCATGTATTTCAATAATCGTATCCAAAACCCCATTCAAAAAAACAGGCACATTGAAAATAAGCCCTTTTATTTCACTTAACTCATTAGATACAATATGTACACTTACTTTGTCATCATCTGTCTTAAATCTATCTATAGTTTCTATCGGACAACCAAAACTATATTCTAATGGGGTGGAAGAGTTATTAAAAGATATAATCTTGCAGAAATTAAAACCCATCTGTTCCACAATCATTACCTTTAAACGATTAAAAAGCTCTTCTCTATCCTCAGAATAGATTATGAGATGGTTAATCTCTTTAATAGTATGGAAGAGCTTTTCAAGAAATACTCTTCTACTTATATTTATAAAAATAAAAACACCTGATGGCGAACCTTGAAAGATAATTGTGGATGCAAAACCCATCACATCAATTTTTTTACCAGTAGAAGTGATCATCTTAATATGGGAATACGTCGTATCAAAAAACTCACCGGAAGTTCTTCTTGTAACATTTTTTTCCACTTCCTTAACCAATTCAGAATCAAAAACAGCAATAGTTTCAAGATTATTTATATATTTATAATCATGATATTCTAACAACTGTTTGGCATATTTATTCAGATATTTAATATATTTTCCGTAAATCAACACACCCACGTTTGAGACCTGATCAAGGGCATTGAAAAAACTTCTATAATTTCTGAAATCAAATATCCTCTCTCCGATACTGTTTAATCTATCCAGGAATTTAAACTCATAACCGATCTCCACAAGTCTGTCGGAACCAAGTTCTTGTAGTATCTTTTGCCCCCTTTCATCATTGTGCATATTAGATAGTATCTCTTTTATTTTTTCCTCAAATACCCTATCCCCATCTTTTACCATAAAAGAATGAAATATACCCATCCCAAACTCTAACAAAATCTCTGTGCTCTCTCTGAAGTCAGCAGACAGCTTGGTATAAGTATCTTTACGGGTTATGGCAACATCCACTTCACCATTAATGAGGGCATTATGAATCTCTGCAAGATTTGAATAAATTTTAAAATCTATTTTATCTATATCAAACCCTATTTTTTCCAACTCCAACAATGTAGAATAAATAACCCTAAGGGGGACAATCCCCACTCTGATAAAATGCTTATCTTTTTTAAAACCTCTTTTTGAGATATAATACACTGTATCCCATTGATTATTAAACCTAAGAAATGGTTTATAACCCCTTTGAAGTAAAACAAAAATTGTCTCTGGATTTTGGAATACCAGATCATAATCTTCTTCACTTGATCTTACTTGTTCCTCATAAAAGCTTGAGAATGTGACAAGCTCAAACTTTTCCCCATAGTAATAGCTCAAATAATCAGCAAACTCTCTCCAGATTACAAGATCCTCATTCGTATGGTGAAAGCATACAGCAAAGGTTTTCATATAAAAGTTATATATTTTTTTGAAACGATTATCAATATAAAATAAAAGATTCCAATTAAATTTTACAAAACTATTTTTCAATATTTTCTTATTGATTTATTTATAAAAAAATGTTTTAATAATAAAAATGATATTATCAAGGAGATCATATGGTAACTAAGAATACTCCAAAATTGGTACAATCTGTTGCCCATGTTTTGCAACTTTTTGAGGTTTATAGGACAGCTGATCAAAAAGAGGAGTTTGGTGTTACAGAGTTAAGTAAGCTTTTAGGACTTCACAAGAACAACGTATTTCGCCTTTTGGCTACATTAGAAGCAAGGGGCTACATAGAGCAGAACAAAGCAACAGAAAACTATAGACTTGGCATAGAGATCTTTGATCTCGGGCAAAAATATTTAAACAAGCTTGGGCTTTTAAAACTTGCAAGACCCTTTATGGAAAAGATCGTATCCGAGATCAATGAATCTGTCTATATCGGTATACTCAAAGATGGTGCCGTCGTTTATCTTGACATAGTTGAGGCATCCCAAACAATTAGAGTCGTATCCCGAGTAGGTAAAGACGCCCCCGCATACTGCACAGCTATAGGTAAAATACAGTTAGCTTACGCTTCAGAAGAGGAACTAAATAAGATGTACATGGGTGCTAGACTAAAAAAATACACCGACAAAACGATCACATCTTTACCTGAGCTTAAAAAACATCTTAAGGTGGTTGCAGAAAACGATTATGCCATCGACGATGAAGAGTTTGAAGAATCTGTGAGGAATGTAGGCGTTCCTATAAAAAACTATGAGGGTGTCTCAGTAGCAGCAATAAGCGCCACTGGCCCAGTTTGCAGAATGACACCGGAAAAAATAGAAAAGGAGGTCCTCCCTGTTTTAAAAAAATACGCAAGAGAGATCTCAAAAAGGTTAGGCTATCAAGGGTAAAAAATAGGGGGCTAAAAGCCCCCAGTTTGATCAACTTATATACAAATCACTATTTTTGAATGACAATGTTATTGAGCTGTTCTTTTTAATATTACCTTTTATAATCTCCTCGGCAATTCTATTTTCTATAAGTCTTTGCAGAGCTCTTTTCATAGGTCTTGCACCAAACTTTGGATCGTATCCAGCTTCGATTAGCGCATTGACAACTGTTCCATCGTAGCTCATATCAACCTCTACATTTGCTTTCAACCTCTTTTTAAGATCATCCAACAATAACTTAGCAATTTCATACAGATGATCTTTACCGAGAGGATGAAATACAATAAGATCATCCACCCTGTTTAAAAACTCTGGTTTAAAATGCTTTGAAATAATATTAAACACAAGTTTCGATATCCTATCATATTCCTCTTCCCAGCTTCCACCTTTTTCAAATTCTGTCTGAATAAGTTCACTACCTATATTAGAAGTCATTATTATCACAGTATTTTTAAAATTAACCACACGCCCTTTTGAATCTGTCAATCTCCCATCATCCAGAATCTGAAGCATTATATTAAACACCTCAGGGTGGGCCTTTTCAATCTCATCAAAAAGTATCACAGAGTATGGCCTTCTCCTTACCTTTTCAGTTAACTGGCCACCTTCGTCATAACCCACATAACCGGGAGGAGCTCCGATGAGCTTAGCAACGGAATGTTTTTCCATATATTCACTCATATCTATTCTGATCAAAGCATCTTCACTGTCAAACATAAATTCAGCAAGAGCCTTAGCAAGCTCCGTCTTACCAACACCAGTAGGCCCCAGAAAAATGAAGGATCCAATAGGTCTTCTGGGATTACTAAGCCCTGCTCTACTTCTTCTAATAGCTTCGCTGACAGATTTTATAGCTTTATCTTGTCCAATCACCCGCTTATGTAGGTTTTCTTCCATCCTGATCAACTTATCAGCTTCCTCTTCGAGTAACTTGGTAACCGGAATACCAGTCCATTTCGCAATGATCTCAGCAATATCCTCCTCATCCACCTCTTCCTTGAGCATCTTCCTATCTTTTTGAATCTCTTTTAATTTATTGTTTAATTGCTCTACCTTATTTGTAAGTTCAACAAGTTTGCCATATTTTATCTGTGATGCCAGTTCATAGTTACCATTCCTTTCGGCAATAGCCATGGCGTTTTTCTGATTTTCTATCTCTTCCTTGATCTTTTTAATCTCAGTGATTATACTTTTTTCATTCTGCCAGTGAGCTTTTAAGATATTTATTTTTTCTGATAGATCGTTTATCTCCTTTTCAATCTTTTCAAGTTTTATCTTTGATGCCTCATCCTGCTCCCTTTTAAGGGCCTGTCTTTCGATCTCAAGTTGCCTTTTCTTTCTCTCCAGTTCATCCAACTCTGTTGGTAAAGAATCTATCTCCATCCTTAGCTTAGCACAAGCCTCATCCACAAGATCTATCGCTTTATCTGGCATATGTCTGTCCGATATATATTTATGGGAAAGATATGCAGCAGCCACAATAGCAGTATCCTTTATACGAACACCATGGTGAACTTCATATTTTTCTTTAAGCCCCCTTAGAATAGAAATCACATCCTCTACAGAAGGTTCATCCACAAGAATAGGTTGAAAACGTCTCTCAAGAGCAGCATCTTTTTCGATATGTTTTTTATACTCATCAAGCGTAGTAGCACCTATACAGTGCAACTCACCCCTTGCAAGAGCAGGCTTAAGAAGATTTGCAGCATCCATAGCTCCTTCAGCAGCACCAGCACCCACGAGGGTATGCATCTCATCGATAAAAAGTATTATCTCCCCTTCACGCTGTCTTATCTCATTTAAGATTGATTTAAGCCTATCCTCAAATTCTCCTCTATACTTTGTTCCAGCGATAAGGGCACCAAGATCTAAGGCTAACAATGTCTTATCCTTCAAAGTCTCTGGAACATCTCCATTTACAATCCTCTGAGCAAGACCTTCCGCAATGGCTGTTTTACCAACACCCGGTTCACCAATTAAAACAGGGTTATTTTTGGTCCTTCTTGATAGAACATGCATTACCCTTCTGATCTCTTCATCCCTACCTATTACAGGATCAAGTTTTCCTGCCCTAGCTCTTTCTGTAAGATTTATAGTATACTTTTCCAAAGCCTGTAATTTATCTTCTGGATTCTGATCTGTTATCCTTGTAGAACCTCTCAATTCTTTGATGGCTTTTTCAGCTTTATTTTTATCTATACTATGTTTTATCAGTACTTGTCTTAAAGAATAGTTAGCATGTTCTATGATCCCTAATATTAGATGTTCTGTTGAAACAAATTCATCCCCGAAGTTTGAAATGATCTTAAACGCATAATCCAATGATTTCTTAAGATCACTCGAGATATAAACCCCTTCAGATCCAGAAACCTTAGGGTATTTGGCAATAAGTTCATCCACATCCTGTACAAAAGAACCAACATTTACACCTATCTTTTGTAGTAAGGGTTTAACAAACCCCTCATCTTGCAAGATAAGTGCCTTTAAAAGATGCTCCTGTTCGATCTGCTGATTACCATTTCTATCAGCAATGGCATGGGCATTTTGTATAGCTTCACTTGCTTTTATCGTTAGTTTGTTCCAGTTTATCATAATTTACTCCCTCTCTATCTTTACTTTTATTACAGTATTATTGGGATTAACCTCAACAACCTGTTCTTTTTTTGGTTTTTCCATATTCTTTTGTATAAAGTCCATCAACTGCTCCATCTGCTTTCTCATCTCCTCCATCTGCTCCCTCATCTTCAAAATCACCTCAACCCCAGCCAAATTTACCCCCATATCCCTTGTGAGGGTGATAATAAACCTCAATTTTTCGATATCATCTTCGGAGTATAAGCGCACATTCCCCATTGTTCTTGAAGGTTTTACCAACTCCAACCTCTCATACTGCCTTAATGTCTGGGGATGGATATTTAAAATGGCTGAGACTACACTTATAGCATACAAAGGTTTATCTTTCATAAGTCACCACCTGCAGTACTAAATAATTCTTCCCTGTTCAAGGAGCCTATCCCTTAAATTTTTACCATACTTTTTTTTCAACTCCTCTAACAGTCTTTTATCAGTCTCATTTTCTATCTTAGGTACTCTTACCTTTACCTCAACATAAAAATCACCATTGCCAGTTCCATTTATATTCGGAACACCTTTACCTCTAAGGCGGAATTTATCTCCCGTTTCAGTTCCAGCAGGGATGCTTATGTTAACAGCACCATAGGGTGTAGGAACAGTTATCTTCGTACCCATAGCAGCCTCAAAAATATCTATATCCACAGTTAGATAAATATCATTCCCTTTTCTTTCATATATGAGATGGGGGCTAATTTTGGTGATTATGTATAGATCACCAGGTAATCCCCCGAAATCCCCTTCATGCCCTTTTTGTGGTACCCTTATCTTTGTTCCATCATCTACTCCAGCAGGGATCTTGACCTTGATTCTTTCAGTGTTGTGTATTTTACCGGTACCACCACAAGATGAACAGACATTCCTAAATATTTCACCACTTCCTCTACAAGATGGACAAGGTGTTTGAGTAAAAAAGAAACCAGATTGGTTACCAACATAGCCTTTCCCCTTACATGCAGTACATACTATTTTTTCACCACCTTTACCGAGACATTTTGGACAGTTTACCTGTCTTGTGACAGAAATCTCGTACTCCCCACCTTTAATAACAGTTTCAAAAGGGAGGTTTATGGAATATGATATATCTTCACCTTTGAGATTCTGCTTACTCTTCCGTCTGGTTCCTCCACCAAAAAACTCTTCAAAAATATCCTCAAAGCTGAAACTCCCAGCCCTAAAATGCCTGAGATCTTCAAAATTCATATCATGGAAATTATACCCCTGTCCTGAAGATGTGAAAGCATCATGACCCAATGTGTCATACTGCTTTCTCTTCTCCGGATCAGATAAAACAGCATAAGCCTCAGAAATCTCTTTAAACTTAGCTTCAGCCTCTTTATTGCCAGGATTAACATCTGGATGGTATTTCCTAGCAAGTTTCCGGTAAGCCCTTTTAATCTCTTCAGCACTTGCAGTTTTTGAAACACCCAGAATATCGTAGTAGCTTTTACTCATACTCTTCCCCTAAAAAAGAGGGGCACCCGCAGGTGCCTTTTTTATTCATCTTTTGTTACTTTTATCACTTTAGCCTTTGATTGTTCAGACTTTGGAATGGATATCTTAAGCAAACCATCTTTCAAGCTTGCTTTTATATTGGTAAAATCTAAATTATTTGGTAAAGAGAACAACCTTGAAAACTTACCAAACTGTCTTTCCATCCTAAAGCAGTTATCTGTCTCCTTTTCAAAGGGAGCTTTCTTCTCACCCTTGATGGACAATACACCATCATTTACTTGAATCTCAATATCATCCTCTTTTACCCCTGGGATATCCATAAGCAATACTATCTCATTTTCCTTTTCAAACACATCCACAGGTGGAACAAACTCACCCCTATTCTGAGCAGAAAGCTCTGGGTAGGTGTTTTCCTCAAAAATCTTATTTATCCTCTCCTGAATAGAAAGTAGATCTTTGAAAGGATCCCATTTTACTATTGCCATAGCTGACCTCCTTTAATGTTAGTATCTGAATAATAATATATACTTGAGTCTCATTGTGTCAAGTTTTTTATTTAAACAAACTCAACTTTTATGATTATTATATATCAAAAAATATGAGTCAATCATATAAATACCAATGGCAAGCCATATAAAAAGAAATGTTATCAAATGCTTAAAAGAAAAAGACTCTTTGTAAACAAAAACACCTATAAGAAAAGCAATCGTAGGAGCTGTATATTGAATAATACCAAGCGTAATAAATCTTAACCTACGGGCAGCGGTTGCAAAAGCCAAAAGAGGGATTGCTGTTGCTGGACCTGAGAGAATAAGAAGCATATCTGTTTTTATATCAAGATTTCCAAAAGCTCCTTTACCTATAGCCATCAGATATGTAAGATACAAAAATGATGGAATACCCATTATAAATGTTTCAACATAAAGACCCTCTATAGACCCAAGAGCCCCCTTTTTTCTTAAAAAACCATAATAGCTAAATGTAGACGCAAGCACTATGGATACCCATGGAAAATAACTCAACCCCAACATCATATTACCAATACCACACAAAACGAAAAAGAATGCAATAACCCTGCCCTTACTCATCCGCTCATTGAGCAAAAGCCTTGCAAACAAAACATTAAATATAGGAGCCATATAATATCCCAAGCTCGTATCAAGTATCTTATTTGTGTTGACAGCCCATATATACAAAAACCAATTTATCCCAATCATCATTGAACTCAGCAAAAAGTAACCAAGTGTCTTAAGATTTCTCAAAAGTAAAAATGTATATTTGAGCCTTTTACCAAAAAACAGAACAATATTCAGAAAAAGAAATGACCAAAAAATTCTATGAAAAACTACCTCAAAAGAATTGACATGTTTTAGAAACTTCCAATAAACAGGGAAAACTCCCCAAAGGGTATAAGCAATGATCGCAGCCCAAAATCCTTTACTTGACTCCTTCATCCTTTACAGAGATCGTCCCTAATGATTTTTAAAAAAACCTCTAACAATTCATCCTCTTTTACTTTTTTGACCACTTCACCCCTTTTAAAAATAACCCCCTGACCTTTACCTCCTGCTACGCCATAATCAGCTTCCCTCGCCTCTCCTGGGCCATTTACCGGGCAACCCATCACAGCAACAGTGATGTGTTTGTTTACAAACTGCAAGGCACTCTCCACCTTTTCTGCAAGACTTATAAGATCGATTTCTGTTCTACCACATGTGGGGCAAGAGATCACCTCAACACCTCTTTGTCTTATATTAAGTGCCTTTAAAATCTCCCAACCTACTTTTACCTCCTCCTCTGGATCAGCCGTCAGAGAAACCCTCAACGTATCACCAATCCCTTCCGCTAAAAGGGTACCTATTCCCACAGCAGATCTTACAGTACCAGAAAATTTTGTACCAGCCTCTGTAATACCGATGTGCAAAGGGTAATCCACCTGAGCAGACAATTTTCTATATGCATCAATGGTCATAGGGACACTACTTGCCTTTATTGATATCTTAAGTTGATCAAACCGTTCATCTTCAAAAATTCTCAAATTTCTTAATGCCGACTCCACAAGGGCATCAGAACAAACACCATATCTTTTTAATAGATCTTTCTCTAAAGATCCAGCATTAACCCCAAGCCTTATGGCACAACCGTTTACTTTTGCTGCCTCTATTACTTTTCTTGTTTTTTCCACTCCACCAATATTACCAGGATTTATCCTTACACAATGAACACCTCTTTCTATTGCCCCAATAGCAAGCCTATAATCAAAGTGTATATCAGCAACAAGGGGTATATTGATATTCTTTAAGATTTCAGGGATATTGTTAAGGGCTTTTTCATCAGGAACAGCTACCCTGATAATCTCACAACCCACACCTTCCAACCTCTTTATCTGATCGAGGGTGGCATCTATATCACGGGTATCTGTATTTGTCATACTCTGTACGGTTATGGGGGCATCACCACCAACATAAACATTACCCAACCTGATCTTTCTGGTAATTTTTCTCATTTATCAACCTCTTCGATATTTGTTAACTTGATATATTATAGCAGAAATTTTATCAAGCAATAAAATAGTCATCAAACTTCCATTGACTTTTACCAAAATACTGATATTATCATTTTACCTTATCAAGAGTGGTTGAGGGACGGGCCCTATGACACCACAGCAACCGGTTTCCAATTTGGAAACGACAGGTGCTAATTCCCGCCGTAATGGATAGATAAGGCTATGATGAATATCACAGCCTCTTCTACCAACAAGAAGAGGCTTTTTTTATGGAGGCATTTTAAATGGATAAAGGATCCGTTGGCATAGTAAAGGCTAAAACTGTTCACTTTAAAGATGATTTCTTTTTGGAAAGTGGTAGAATGTTATCCAAGCTCACAGTAGCATACGAAACATACGGAACACTAAATGAAAAAAAAGATAATGCCATTTTGATCTGCCACGCTCTTACAGGCAGTCACCATGCTGCTGGCTACTACACACCTGATGATCAAAAACCCGGCTGGTGGGACGAAATGATAGGCCCGGGAAAACCTTTTGATACAAATAAATATTTTATTATATGCTCCAACTTTTTAGGTTCATGCTATGGTACGACAGGACCTGCCTCCATAGATCCATCCACTGGAAAACCATACGGTCTTAAATTTCCAGTATTCACCGTAAAGGATATGGTCAAACTACAAAAAAAACTGATAGACCATTTAGGTATACCCAAACTATTGTGTGTAGCAGGGGGCTCTATGGGGGGCATGCAAGCTCTCGAATGGGCAGTAACATTCCCGGAAAAAGTACATTCAATAATCCCTATTGCAACAGCTGGCAGAATAACCCCAATGGCAATAGCCTTTAACACTATTGGTAGAATAGCCATAATGAAAGACCCAAACTGGAATAATGGTGATTACTACGGCAAATCGTTTCCAAAAGATGGATTGGCCATCGCCCGTATGGCAGGACATATCACATTTATGTCAGATGCCTCTTTTCAAAAAAAATTTGGCAGACGTTATGCTACACTTGAAGGGATATACGATTTTATGGGTTATTTCGAGGTAGAAAACTACTTAAGGTATAATGGCTACAAATTTACAGAGCGCTTTGATGCCAACAGCTATCTTTATATCATAAAAGCAATGGACATCTTTGATCTTTCCTACGGTTACGGTTCTTTTGAGGAAGCTGTAAGTAGAATAACCTGCAAATCCCTATTTATCACCTTCACCTCTGATTTCTTATTCCCCACATACCAAACCGAAGAGATCGTGAATATCTTGAAAAAGCTTAACAGAGATGTGAAATGGATCAACATAGAATCCGATTATGGACATGATGCCTTCCTTTTAGAGTTTGATGTTCAAGGCTCAACAATAGCGAATTTTTTAGAAGAAACCTACTATGAAATCAGCCAATAACCCTTTTGATAACTCTGCCCAAAATTATCTTTTAAGCACAGATCACGCAAGAGGTGACGACCTAAAAATCGTTCGAGAATACTTCTCCCATAAAAAATTTCATAAACTATTAGATGTAGCTACAGGTGTTGGTCACTTTACAGGGGTGTTTAACGCTGATGAAAAATATGCAGTTGATTTAAGCTTCAATATGTTGAACATATCAAAAAAAAATTTCCCCATCAAATTAGCTTGTATTGCAGAAGCTACTTGCCTTCCCTTCAAAACAGGCTCCTTTGATGTAGTAACCTGCCGTATAGCGATGCACCATTTTCAAAAACCTGATCTTTTTTTTAAAGAAGTCTACAGGATTTTAGTACATAAAGGGTACTTCGTACTAATAGACAGCATAGTAGATGTGGATGACGCTTATCTCAACGTCATAGAGTTTGTCAGAGATAATTCCCATATAAGAAGTATGACTGTAAAAGAGATTATAAACCTTTCTTATGAACTCTTTCGACTTGAGTTTTTCTTTAATATATATAAAGAACATAATTTCATAGAATGGGCTACGAGATTGGGTGCAGATGAAAATAAGGTTATGGTTATCAAGGATAAATTTTTAGCCTTACCAGAGCATGTAAAAGATGAACTCCTCTTAAAGATAGAAAACAATAATATAAAAAGTTATACCGACAAAAAAGGTCTTTTTATCTTCACTAAAATATGAACACTATATTACTCGAAGACTTTACCATTTTTTTACAAGGAACTATTTTAATACATGTTGATGGAATATCCTTCGAAACAGGTAAGATATATACCATATTTGGTAAAAGTGGCACAGGTAAGACCACCTTTTTAAAAGCATTAGGATCTTTGATAAGATTTTTAGGAACAGCAAAACTCAATGGAAAAAATTTTAACAGCTATGATATAAGGGATTTAAGAAAAAAGGTTCACTATATAAGACAAGAACCAAGATTTATCCCCGATACCGTACTAAAAAATATCAACTATGTTTTTGATTTTGCAGCAAATAAAAGCAATCTTAACAATATCGAAAGAACAAAATATCTACTAAAAAAGATGAATCTTAACGACGACATCTTAGAAAAGGATACCAGAACCTTATCTGGTGGAGAAAAACAAAGGATTAGTATTATCAGATCACTATTACTAAACCCCTCTTTCATACTTTTAGATGAACCCACATCAGCCCTCGACATCTATACCGAAGAACTTTTATTATCTTTTTTACACGATTTGAAAAAAGATATAGGCATAATTGTCGTTTCCCACTCCCCTAATATTATTCAGCATTCTGATTGCAAGATATTGTTGGACAATAAGAAGCTCCACATAATCGATGGAGAGCTTTCAACAGAAGAAATAAAAAAGATCATAGAAGGTGAAAATGGAAGGTAATGTTTTGGATATAAGTGTCCTATCCCTTGTTATCCTATACCTGATCAGCGGTATATTTGCACTTTTTATCCATATATTGAAACTGGGGATTTTAAAAGACTTTATTACTTCGTTAATGAGAATGTCAATACAACTTTTTATTGGTTCGTTTGTTTTACTTTTTATATTCAAAGTAAATACATTTTGGATAGTTCTTCTATTTTTTTTAATTATGTCTTTAATTGCCTCCCAAACGATCATCAGAAAATCGAACCTAAAAAGAGCCTACTATATATACCCTGTTATATTCCTTGTGTCTTTTTTCATGACATCTTTTTTTCAATTCTTTATAGTTAATTGTAAAAACCTGTTCGAGGCCAGATACTTCATCACCATAAGTGGCATGTTAATGGGAAACTCCATGAACGCATGCGCTGTGGCATTAGAAAGATTTAACTCAGATATAAAGGAAAACTATGATCTTGTGGAGACATTTCTAAGCTTTGGAGCAACCCAGTTTGAATCAGTGATGATCTTTTTCAAAAAAGCCCTGAGATCTTCCCTGATGCCAATAATCACAAATATGAGTAGTGTAGGTATAGTCTTTTTTCCCGGTATGATGACAGGTCAGATTTTAGCTGGTGCAAATCCAACAGTTGCTGTAAAATACCAGATTGCCATGATGATAACCATCGCCATAACTATTCTATTAACAACACTACTAAGCCTATATTTCTGGACAATAAACTTTTTTAGAACAGTGGAACATGGCATATAATATAGTAAAAAAATATAACCTACCTGTGGTTGGTAAATGGTTTATCCTGGGGACAATTGTAGGAGTTGTAGCGGGTATAGCAGCTATAATATTCTACACTCTTTTGCAACTGACAAACGGGTTTTTCCTGCACTATATTGCTGGTTATACTACCCCTGAAGCCACCGGGGAAGTCTCTATTTTTGATTTCAAAGGTGGAGAATTTAGAGAATATCTCTTAATAATAATGCCAGTCATTGGAGCTTTTATATCGGCTATTTTGGTTTTAAAATTTGCTCCTGAGGCTGAGGGGGCAGGACTTGACGCTGCAATTACTGCCATCCATAAAAACAAAGGACTTATAAGGTGGCAGGTACCCCTGGTAAAAACCATAACCTCTTCAATCACAATAGGTTCAGGAGGTTCTGGTGGTGGTGAAGGACCAATATCCCATATAGGAGCAGGGGTAGGATCGGTACTATCCCAAATATTTCACCTCACTGAAAAAGAGAGAAGGATCCTCACAGCTGCAGGTATGGGAGCAGGTGTGGGAGCAATCTTCAGATCACCACTGGCTGGAGCCATATTTGCTGCAGAAGTTTTGTATTCGAGCTCTGACATGGAGTATGAAGCTCTCCTACCATCCACCATCACTTCGATTATAGCCTATTCCATTTTTTGTAGTATATTTGGATGGAGCCCCCTCTTTTATACCATAAATGCCCATTTTTCAAACCCTTTAGAACTGGTAGGTTATACAATACTCATAATAGGGTGCATACTCGTAGGACATCTTTACACAAAGGTATATCACAAAACAAAAATCTATTTTGATCTTTTAAAATTACATAAGATTAATAAAATTCTATCAGGTGCTCTACTTACAGGTATAATAGGATTTTTTATACCTGAGGTTTTAGGGGCAGGGTATTTCATAATAGACCAAGCCATTCAGACAGATATAACAATACAATCTCTCATAATCATAGTTATCGGTAAGATCTTTGCAACATCTTTCACCATAGGCAGTGGTGGTAGTGCCGGGACTTTTGCTCCTACGATGGTAATAGGAGCTGCAACTGGTGGTGTCATAGGTCTAATATTAAACCGATATTTTCCCATATTAGCTCCAAACCCAGGAGCATACGCTGTGGTGGGGATGGCCGGATTTCTATCAGGGCTTGCAAAAACACCCCTATCTGCTATCATAATGGTAAGCGAATTAACCGGCAACTACCAACTAATAGTACCAGCCATGTGGGTAAGTACTCTAACATTCCTTTCATTAAAAAAAGTGAAATTTTATAAAAGTCAGATGCAATTTAGAAGCGATTCACCCATCCATAAAAATGAATATTTACTCATGTTTTTGCAGGAGATCAAAGTAAAAGATATTATGAAAAAAGAGCCCATTGTAATAAAGGAAGATATGAAGTTTCAAGACATTATTCATTTTATAGCATCCACAAAACACAACAGCTTTCCAGTGGTAGATCCCATGAACAAACTTGTGGGAGTTCTAAGGTTTGAAGAGATCAGGGAATTTGTCTTTGAGGAAGGGCTTGAAAATCTGGTGGTAGCAAGCGAAATCTGCGACAAAGACGCCCCTACTGTTACTTCAAACAATACCTTAGCAGAAGCTATAGAACTCATTGGTAGTATGAATGTGGAACTGCTTCCTGTGGTTGATGAAGAAAAAAAAGTAACAGGTATCGTAACCCGTAGAGATATCATCTCCACTTATAACAAAGAGATGTTAAGACAAAAAAAACAAAGTGAAGAAAATATATTCTAAGGAGGATATTTATGGATGTAATCACCGCTATTAAAACAAGAAGAAGTATAAGAAACTACATTAATAAGCCTGTTGAACCAGCTAAGATTGAAGAGCTTTTAAAACTAGCCATGTGTGCACCCTCCGCTGGAAATCAGCAACCTTGGCACTTTATCATCGTGGATGATCCAGAACTTAAAACAAAAATCGCAAATATGCATCCTTACGCTAAGATGCTTCATCAAGCACCAATGGGGATAATAGTATTAGGGGATACAAACTTAGAAAAGTACAAAGGGTTCTGGGTTCAAGATTGTTCAGCTGCAATCATGAACATTCTCACAGCAGCTCCTGCTTTTGATCTACAAACTGTTTGGTGCGGGATATATCCAAGCGAGGAAAGGGTAAAAGAGTTTGTAGAACTCTTTGAGCTACCAGCACATATTATCCCACTTGCCCTCATTGTAATAGGATATTCAGATAAAAAAGGATTCGAAGTGGATAGATACAAACCAGAAAGGATACATAAAAACAGATTCAAAAGAACATAAGGGGGAACTTAGTCCCCCCTTAATATGTTTAAAATATCTATTAACTCCTTTTTGATATTATCTATCTTTTCGTTTTGATCTGATATTCTCAGCTTTTTTTTAGCCCCTTCAATGGTCAGTTTCTCCTCATACAAGAGATGTTTTATTTTATTTATAATGTTGATATGATTTTGTGTATACAGCCTTTGATTTGAAGATACCCTAACAGGCTTAAGCTGTCTAAACTCTTTTTCCCAAAACCTGATCACAGAAGGCTTAAGGCCTGTTAGCTGACAAACTTCACCTATTTTATAATAAACCTTATTGTCAGATAGCTGGCTTGTCTTTAACATGGAAAGTATTTAGCCGTTAACCTCTTCTTTCAACAATCTGCTTGGCTTAAAAGAGACAACTGTCCGGGATTCTATAATCTTCTCTTCACCAGTCTTAGGATTTCTTCCTACCCTTCTGCCCCTTGTCTTTACTTCAAAACTTCCAAAACCAGATATCTTAACATTCCTCTTTTCTAAAATCTCATTTTTGATAGTTGTAAAAACAGCATCAACTACATTATAAATATCCTTTTTAGAAATACCTAAGGTCTCATGAATTATATCCACTATATCCGCTTTCGTCATAAATAACCCCCATAAGTTTATGTATTATCATAAATAATTTATCTATATTTGTCAACCATCAAGATTTATTAATAAACACTTTTTTATTATTAAGACCTAATTTTGCTAAAAATGAATAAACCTCATCTTCTTTAGAAAAACTACCCACAGTAACATGATATTTAATCACTTCTTCCTGCTTAGAGGTGATAACACCCTTGATGGAGTTCTCCCTTAAAAAGTTTACTGCCTCCTCTTTACTATAAAAGTACCCTAAAAACAAAACAGGTTTATTACCTATATATACATCAGACTTATCAGTATATTTATAAGCCTTATACACAACCATCTTCAGCCTTTCCACCTCTTTACTACTGTACGACAGTTTTCCATCTTTCAAGGCAGCTTTTATACGGTCAAGTTCCCCGGGGTAACAATCCTCGATAACCAATTGATAATTTGATTTGGTATCAGATGAAAGATAAGGCTTATCTATTGCTTTATCTTTTGTATCATTATCGATTTTTCGAACTGAGGATATATTATCAACTGTCTTCTTTTTATCCTTTTCTTCATCAATAAACACAATCTCCCCTATCACCTTAAACTCTGCAAACTCAGCAGTGTCATTATCAACGGATGTTACATTGTCATTAGGTTTAGTCACAGGTGGCTTTTTGTTATTAACCTGCTCGACAATCTGCTTTTTTTTCTCTACTTCTTTTTTCAATTGCAACATCTTATAGTAAAAATAACCAAATACAGACGCAGAAACTATCAAAAGCACAGAAAAACCAGTTAAACTATATATCAGTAATCTCGAAACTTTTTTCTTAGGTGTAGGAACTGACTCCACCTGTTCAGTGGATTCTAAAACCTCCTCCTCTTCCTGAAGTTGTATTTCACCGTGGGTGATCTGATATATCTCAGAAAAACTCTTATCAAAAAATCTTAGAAGATTTAATCTAATCATAAGAATAAAGGAGGGTTACCCCTCCCATCACTAATCTTCCTCTTCTTCTTGTTGAGCTTTTTTATTCTCAGCGATAACCTTTTCGGCAAGATAACTTGGCAGTTCCTCATAGTGGCTAAATTCTATGGTAAATGTTCCTCTGCCACCTGTTATAGATCTGAGATCTGGTGCATACTTTAAAACTTCTGCCATAGGTACCTGAGCCCTTATATGCTGGCCATTTACCTGTGGCTCCACATTTACGATCCTACCCCTTCTGGAGTTCAGATCACCTATTACAGCACCAGTGGTATCATCTGGTACAAACACATCAAGGTTCATTATGGGCTCAAGTATTGTAGGTGAAGCCAAAGCGGCAACCTTTTTAAACGCTAAGGAAGCAGCTATTTTAAATGCCATCTCGGAGGAGTCTACGGAATGATATGATCCATCGTACAAAATAGCCTTAAAATCAACTGTAGGGAATCCAGCAAGTACGCCCCTCTGGGAAGCTTCCCTTAACCCTTTTTCCACAGCAGGGATATACTGCTTTGGAACCACACCACCAACTATCCTATCTTCAAAAACAAAACCAGCACCCCTTTCAAGAGGCTGAAGCTCTATCCATACATCCCCATACTGACCTCTACCACCGGACTGCTTCTTATACTTACCCTGTCCTTGAGCAGACTTTTTAATCGTCTCTTTGTATGGTACTTTGGGTGTTTTTAGATCAACTTCAACATTAAACTTTTTCTTCAGCTTATCCACTATAACCTCAATATGCATCTGCCCTGTTCCGCTGAGGAGTAGTTCATTTGTCTGCTCATCTCTATTTAGCCTTATACCTATATCTTCTTCCATAAGTCTATGCAAACCAGAACTTACCTTATCCTCATCATCCTTAGATTTTGGAACAAGAGAAAATGCCAGAACAGGCTCAGGGATCTGAACAGGCTCAAATACTATGGTTGATTTTTTATTTTTTGATAATGTATCAAATGTTTCTGTATATTTCAATTTATTGATCATACCTATCTGTCCCGAGATAAGTTTATCTACTTTGATAAAGTTTTTACCTTGAAGTAGGTAAAGCTGGTTTACCTTTTCTGTTTCATCTTTATTTACATTATAGATCTCTGTATCGTTTGTTATTTCACCGGAATAAACTCTAAAAATAGTCAATTTTCCAGCAAAAGGATCTATAAAAGTTTTGAATACAAAAGCCCTAAACTCATTATCCATAGGATCAATAAATATCGCTTCACCGGTTTTTTGATCTATAGCTTTTTTTCTTTCCCTTTCAAGAGGTGATGGTAAAAACTTGATAATGGATTCAAGTAACAGTTTGCTACCGATATTTTTCACAGCAGAACCTGGTATCACAGGGAAAAACCTTTTGGCAATAGTCCCCTCTCTAATACCTTTTATAATCTCTTCCTCAGTAAAATCTGCACCATCTAAATACTTCTCAATAAGGGAGTCATCTACCTCACTTATGGCCTCAAGTAGCTTGTTCCTGTGCACTTCAGCCTCTGACAGCAGATCAGCAGGTATATCTTCTATTTTATAATTTGCAGTAGGCTCAGATGGGTAAAAATATGCTTTCATTTTTACCAAATCTATTACTCCCTTAAAACTGTCCTCTTGACCTATAGGGAGATATATGGGTAATGGTCTTACTTTAAAGGTTTTCTCTATATCTGCAAGGGCTCTAAAAAAATCAGCCCTCTCTTTGTCCATTTTATTAACAAAAATAATTTTAGCTAAATCATACTCGTCAGCATACTTCCATACCCTTTCTGTTTCAACTTTAACACCCGTGATGGCACTGGCAACCACCACCGCCCCACCAACGGCAGACACTGCACACTTTGTCTCATGAAGAAAGTTTGCATAACCTGGAGTATCTATAATATTTATGAGGGTATTATTCCACTCAATTGATGCTACTTTTAGATTTATAGATATTTTACGGTCGATCTCAACAGGATCAAAGTCCATAAGGCTTGTCCCATTGTCCACACTTCCTATTCTATTGTTTACTTTTGCGTTATAAAGAATTGTATCTACAAGACTTGTCTTACCCGCACCACCATGAGAAATAAAAGCAACGTTGCGGATATTCTTAATGTCACCTACATTCATAAATGCCCCCTAACAAAAATTTTAACTAATTTTAACAGATAAAATGAAAAATTCAAGATTTTTTGTTTAACAATGGGATGGTAAAATAGAACGTTGCTCCCTTACCCAGTTCAGATTCAGCCCAAACTCTTCCACCATGGTTCTCTATAATACTTTTTACTATAGAAAGCCCCAATCCTGAGCCCTTAACTATCGGATTATCACCTCTTGCCTCTTGAAAAAAAGGCTCGAAGATCTTATCTTTATTCTTAGGATCAAAACCTATTCCGTCATCAGCAATACTTATCACCATTTCCCTCATAGCAGTATCCTCATAACCCCTGATGACTATGTGGCCCTCGTGCCCTACGAATTTTATAGCATTCCCCAGTATGTTAAAGACAACATCTTCCAACAATTTTTCATCAGCATAAACTGTTAAGTTGGGATCGATATCGATCTCCAATTTTATTTTTTTCTCAGATAATAAAGAAGAGAGAATCGATATAACCCTGTTTACAATGGTTAAGACCTTATTATCTTTTTTATTTAACGCCAATTTGTTAGTTTGTAATTTTGAAAAATCTATGATCTTGTTTACATAATCGAGAAGTTTCCCGCCAGCCTCAATTATCTTTTCCGCATATTTTACAGTTGTTTCATCGACATTTCTCATCTTTTTTAATAGCTGTGCAAAACCTAAAATGGCATTCAGGGGGGTTCGTATCTCGTGGGTAACACTTGCTAAGAAGATATTTTTTATCTTTTCACTTTCCAACAGTTGCTGTGCCATCTCCAGATATTTAATCTCTTGAATATGTATATTAAATAGTTCCTGAAAAAGGTTTATATAAATTTTTAATACACTTTCTTGCAAAAACTTCTTATTTTTCACACATAGATTAGCATTCAAGTAATAATATCTATTATTAACAAAAAATTTCATCGAAATATCAAACCCAGTTTCCTCATGATCAGACAATATAAGTTCATTAATAAGGTTAGAGTTTTCTTTTATTATATTTTGAAACTCAATAATGATTTCAGGAAAATCTCTTTTAAAATTAATATTTATTATCTTCTCTATAATTAACATGATCTCAAGAATTATGGTATTCTTCTCGTGGGAGATCATCATATCCACGATACTATCCAAATAAGATAAAAACTCTTTTGTCAGAAAGTTAATCCTTTGAAGAGTATCCTCTTTCACTATATTCTTATTCAAATAGTTGATTAACAAATCAGAAACAGCGACATGATACGTTGAATGGTAGGCACTAATCTCCTCCACCATATCCACAGTAATTCTGTCCAAAGCATGGCGATGCCTTTCCAAGATCTCGCTTACGTAACATTTTTTTGGATCTTTGATTACCTCCACTATATCCTGTGACAAATCATCTTTTTCTATCATACCCCTAATATTATCGTAATTTGTTATATGAGATCTTTTAATGTTGTTGATAATATCCACTATACTTTTAAATTCATTCACACTAAATAGACAAAGATCACTTCTTTCGTAATAACTGTGAAGCATTATAGCCAGACTCAATCCCAAATACTTTTCCAAAACCTTCAAAATCTCTTTAACATTTGAGTACTTCTCCTCAAAGATAATTTCTGTATATAAATTTTTCAGCAACGAATGGGCAGCAACCACATAGGTGTTATCCAGTCTGATTCTATAGTGAATAAGCCCCACATTATATATATATGGAATAAGATCGTAAAAATCCAAACTGAAGAGGTTTCTCTGATATTGCATCTGGGTCTTGGACAGCCTCAGTATCTCCGATTCACCTCTTAGAAAATTCTTTGTATAACCGTTTCTCATCAAAAAGTCGTAAAATTGGGTTGATATCTTCTTACCATATTTTATACTTAGCTTATGAAGAAGATTTGCATAATCCTTATCAGTTTCTGAAATATCAAATATAGACAAAAAAATATCTAGCATACAATCTCAATAAGCTAAGGAAATAGCAAAAGCATTCCCATAAAAATCTATTTTTTTACCATCACCAACACAAAGCTTATCCACAACAAACCCAGAAACTGGTTTATCTGAAAAATACTCCCTAACCTTATCCAACAAAAAGCTCTCATCCATATCTTTTAGAATTCTTTCACATATAATAACAGAAACAAGTCTACCCGTCTCTTTCACCCTGAAACTTTTAAAAAAATCATCCAGTCTATCCATCCTCTCACTATCGAAATCGTAATAGTAATAGTTTAAATGTATTTGAGAAGAGAAAATAACAGCATCAACAGGAATCAATACCCCATTTTCTACACAACAAAGATCGTTAGCTTTAAAACCAATAACCTCTCTGAAATGTCCAAGATTTGTAGAGTAATAGCTCAGTATATAGTTATTATCTTTGAACACCACTCTGTTATTATTATAACAAAAATTTATATCATCATGAACTTTAATAGCATCAGAGTAAGTAGACACAGTAATCCTATTCTCAACAAACGATTCGTTTACAATACCTTTAGGTATAGAAATAACGTAGTTCTTTTGGGATCTTTTATCCTTTAAAATGGTTAATACATCAGTATAAAAACATGAAGATGTCCAAACCACCATATTCTGATGTGGCAAATCAAAATTTTCAAAGCTCTCTATATCATAGAAAGTAATACTACTAACTCTATTGATCAATAGACTTTTAACCTCGTGAATAAAACTATCCAATACAATAGGCTTTGGTGCGAAAAAATCGAATTTACCTGTATCACTATCATCTATAAAAGCACTTATCCCAACAACAGGAACAAAAAGATCTTTTTCTTTTATCTTTTGAAGAATCTCAAACCCATTCCCATCTGGAAGCATTAGATCAACTATAGCTAAATCCACATTAATCTGTTCTAATATTTCAAAGGCTTTAGCCTTGTTAGCAGCTACATAAAACTCTGCATCTATTTCATTCCTCAAAAGATCATTCAATATCTCAAGATTAAATGGATCATCGTCCACAATCAATATTCTATACACTTTTATATATCTCCTGCATTATTTTTAAAATAGGAGGCAGTTCCTCCTGATCTTTAAATTTCTCCTTGATAGTAAGGAACTGGGATAGGTTTTCAATAAAGATATCAAGTAGCTTAGGATTAAACATCTTACCCCTGTCTGCAACCATTATTTTTACAGCTTCTTCTATGGAATAGGGTTCTTTGTATACCCTCTTAGTAGTTAAAGCATCAAACACATCTGCAATTTTACATATTTGACCATATATATGTATATCATCCCCCTTCTTACCAAAAGGATAACCAGAACCATCCCAGTTTTCATGATGACCTGCAATAATCTGATAACCAGCCTTCAAAACAGGGAAATCCTCATGATCCTTGAGCATCTCAAGCCCAATATTCACATGTAGCTTCATTATATCAAACTCCTCTTTCGTGTATCTACCTGGCTTTAAAAGGATAGCATCAGGTATCCCTACCTTGCCTATATCATGCAAAGGAGCAGCCACATGAATCAACTCCACCTCCTCCTTTCCCAAACCATATAGTTCAGCTAATAAAGCAGAGTACTCACTCATCCTTTTGGTATGATCACCTGTCTCAAAATCCCGGTATTCTGTAGCTTTACCAAGTCTCAAACTTATTTCAAGCTCTGCTCTTTTGCTCCTTTTGAGAGCCTCTTGAAGCTCAAAGGTTCTCTCAGCAACCATCTTTTCAAGAGTGTTATTAAAGTTTTGTAGGACATCGGCATACAGCTTAACATTGAGAGTATTTTTTATCCTGAGCTGAAGCTCAAAAATATCAATAGGCTTAGTAATAAAATCGTTGGCACCTAACTCGAGACATCTATATTTTTCATCGGGAAATGCTGTTATAACAATTATTGGTATATTGGGATAATTATGAGCTTTGGCTCCCCTTATCTCCCTTAAAACTTCGATACCGTTCATCAGAGGCATACCTATATCAAGCAGAACAAGGTCAACATCATGCTCCGAAAGCAGATTCAAGACTTGAAGTCCATTCTCAGCTTCCAAAAGCTTGTACCCTTGATCAGAAAGGAACTCAATAATTAACTCTCTGTTGAAAGACTCATCATCTGCTACTATTATTGTTGGCATAATAGTTATATTATCATAATTTAAAATTTAATCAATCAATTTCTTATAAAAATAGTTGTGTTTCTTCCTAAGAAGGCGACGCCCGGGTTCGAACCGGGGTACACGATTTTGCAGACCGTTGCCTAACCACTCGGCCACGTCGCCAATTAGGGGTATAATTTATATATGATAAGATGCACCTTGTCAAGAAGTTTCATAACAATATCTGTAAATCGCTTGAAAATTGGAACATTCTAATGTAGAATCATAATGAATATCCATCAAAGGGGATTTTATGAGATTTTTATATCTTGTGGTTCTTTTTCTGATATCAAAGGTAGCCTACTCTAATGAATACTGGACAATAGAAGAATTTTTAAAAAAATACCCGGAACAAAAAGTTCTCATGGAAAAATTAGATGAATTCGTTCAGACAAAAGGAACCCCATTAAAAACAAAAGTTAAAAAGGTGAAAATAGGGATAATCTATCCCGGTGGACAACTTTCAGATTACTGGGTTAGAAGTTTGAAATCCTTTAAAGCAAGAATGGATGAGCTGGGCATCCAGTATGAACTATACTCTGCGTTTGTAGACGAAGACGATATCGAAAAGATAAAGCTTCATATCAATTCATTTTTAAAAAATGAAATAGACTACCTTATCTTTACCCTCGATACGATAACCCACAAAAAGATTCTCTCCCAGCTAATAAATATGGACAAACCAAAATTGATACTGCAAAATATCACCACTCCATTAAAGGAATGGGAGTATAAACAGCCCTTTCTTTACGTCGGCTTTGACCATATAGAGGGGACAAAACTTTTAGCTGATTACTTTAAAAAAAATTTTCCACCTGGTAGTAAATACCTTATGCTCTTTTACAAAGACGGATATGTATCGAAAATGAGAGGTGATCAGTTCATTTTTCTTACAAAAGACAGATTTACACTGGCAGGGGCTTTTTTTACACATGGCAAGAAAGATGTAGCCAAAGAAGCAGTAAAGAAATTTTTCCAATCGAATTCAGTGGATTTCATCTATAGCTGTTCTACTGATATTACCATAGGTGCAATGGAAGCTTTATCTGAACTTAAGTTAAAGCATAAAATAGCTTTAAATGGGTGGGGAGGTGGTGAAAAAGAGATAGAATTGATTTTAAATGGACTATTAGATGTCACAGTAATGCGAATGAACGATGATAACGGAGTAGCTATGGCAGAAGCAATAAAATTAGATCTTCTTGGAGAAAAAGTACCGGTTATATACACTGGTAAGTTCAATATTGTCGACAAAAGCACCAGTAGAGATAAAATTGAATATTTAAAAAAGCAGGCTTTTAGATACAGTAAATGACAAAATATAGTTTAAAAACAGCAATATGGCTATATCTGATTTTTACCTTTTTAATGATCATAGGTATTTCTTTTATCATGTCATTTACCCTTTATGAAAAGTTGCTATCAAAGGAATACGACTCTTTTTTCCAGAAAAACAAAAAATATGCCCAAAATATTTTTGACAACATCATAAATAATCTCGGTACAAGTATTAAAACAGATTCTTTAAATATCCATCTTATCAATGCTATCAAACAAAAAAATGTAACTGAGATAGAAAAGCTTCTACAACCAGACACTATTTCCAACATTTTTGGAGTAGTATCCATCGTAGATGATTTCGTTTACAAAAAAGATTACCTCCTTTACGATACACAACTACTTATAAATGATGTAAAAAAAAGCATAACATCGCAAATCCATAACAATCTTATCCGGTTAAACACCCCTCTTGGTAACAAAACCCTAATCATTGTCACAAAAACTGTTTTAGATCCTAAAAATGGCCAATTATTGGCTGTATTGTTTAGAGGCGTAGAATTAAACAGTTACGATCCTTTGATCTATGATATTGTTAAGGGTAGCATGCTGGATTTAATAAGTCTTTACTATTACAATGAATTGATTATATCAAATTCAAACAAACCTTTTACAAAAAACAACACTCTAAACTATGCATGCGTTTGTGAAAACGATTATATCACCTACAAAACACAACTCGATTTTGATGGGAAACCAAGTCCGATTATCCTTGTTATGGCGCTTAAAAGTACATTCTTTAAGGAGTTCCAACACAAGTTGATAGTCTGGTTTTCACTATTTTTTATACTTATGGTTTTGCTCTTAATGGGTATCACATTTTTTTTAAACAAAATGTTTCTTAATCCACTTTTAAAAATTCAAGATTTTGCAGGTAGGATCTCTACAGGAGAAAAACAATTGGAAATCCCCCATTTTTACTTTAAAGAATATGAAAACTTAGCAGTCTACATAAAACAGGTTATAGAAGAGCTATACAAAGCAAGGGAGTCAGCAGAAAGATCAAATAAGGCTAAAGATTTTTTCCTTGCCAATATCAGCCATGAGTTAAGAACACCTCTTAATTCAATCTTGGGCTTTGCAGAGATACTAAAAAATAAAGAAACAGATCCAGAAAAAATGAGTTTTATTGGCAATATATATACTTCATCAGAGATACTTATGAATCTTATAAACGATATATTGGAGTATTCAAAGATTGAATCTGGAAGATTTGAACTGCAAAGGGTTGATTTTTCATTAAAAGAGATCGCGTTAAACCTGGTAAATATCTTTCACCTTAGCGCATCAAAAAAGAATATCAAACTTAATTTAATCTTTGACGACACACTTCCACCATTAGTTATTGGAGATAAGCTAAGAATTACCCAAGTACTTTCTAACCTTTTGAGTAATTCAATAAAATTTACTGAAGAAGGTAACATTACAATAGAAATAAAACTTTTGAACAAAAGTAGTGATTTATCAAAGGTATTAGTAAGATTCTCTGTAAAAGATACAGGTATTGGTATAAATGACACCGATAAAGAAAAGATATTTAGACCTTTTACCCAAGCAGACATATCCATCACAAGGAAATATGGTGGCACAGGTCTTGGTCTAACAATATCCAAAAAATTAGTTGAGCTTATGGGTGGAAATCTGCTACTGGAAAGTGAAATCAATAAAGGGAGCCATTTCTATTTTGACCTATATCTTGAAGTTCAGAGCTGGAATTTGGATGAAAAAAGAGATACCAATGACATTGTAGATGCTGTATCTAATATAGATTTAAATGGCAATAGAATTTTGATTGTAGAGGATAATATAATTAACCAACAACTTTTAAAAAACATGCTAAAAGATCATAATGCAACAGTGGATATAGCTTCAGATGGTAACGAAGCTTTAAATTTGTATAAGACCAACAAATACAATCTTATACTCATGGATATCCAAATGCCAAATATGGATGGTTACACCACAACCCAAAAAATTAGAGAATTGGACAAAGATATACCCATTATAGCCCTAACAGCAGCTGCCATGATAGAAGACAGAGAAAAAGCATTACAAGCAGGTATGAATGAACATCTGGCAAAACCTTTTAAAAAATCTACTTTAATTAAAACGTTACAAAAATATCTATTAAGCAATAAAAAAAACAAATCAGATCTAATCGATAATTATATAAAGATCTCCAGAGCCCTTTCCAACAGAGAGAAGATAGATGATAGCGTAATATCAAGTTTTATAAAGCTTCTCGAAGGAAAAATTCCAGTCGATACATTGAAAGTTCTTTATGAAAAAATAAAAGAAGAAAAATATGATGAGGCAAAAGATATATTCGAAAAACTAAAGATATCTTAATAGGTCTTATAATAACACTATTTTATTTCTTCCAGTCTGTTTAGCATTATAAAGGGCATCATCTGCATGTTTTAAAAGTTTTTCCCAGGAGTTATGATCAGTAGGTACTGTCGAAGTACCGCCGATACTAACCGTAACATAGGAAGATATTGCGGAGGTTTTATGTTCTAACTTCAGCTGATCAATATTAGTTTTAATCCTTTCAGCAACAATTTGAGCATCATTCATATCAGTTTCCGGTAAGATACAAGCAAACTCTTCTCCACCAAACCTAGCAGCAAGATCGGTGGGTCTTTTTAATGAAATCTGTATTGTTTTAGCAACCATTTTAAGACAATCATCACCACTGATATGGCCATAAGTATCGTTGTACAGCTTGAAATAATCGATATCTATCATTAACACTGATATAAACCTTTTTCTTCTGTAAGCTATTTTGTATTGTCTCTCAAGATAGTCGATCAACATTCTTTTATTTGCGATACCGGTCAAACCATCTATCATAGTTAGATTTTTAAAAAAATCCCTCTGCTTCTTCAACTCCACATGAGTTTTAACCCTCACTTTCAACAAAGGCCCAACAATTGGCTTTGTTATATAATCCACAGCTCCAGCCTCTAACCCCCTCACCTCTTGATCGATGCTATCTAAAGCTGTTATAAAGATAACTGGTATATCCCGAGTGGAAGGATCCTGTTTCAACGTTTTTAAAACTTTGTACCCATCTATATCAGGCATCATCACATCGAGAAGAATTAAATCTGGAAGGTTATCCAAAGCTGTTTTTATCGCCGTTTTACCATCAGTCGCGAATATAATCTCATATTCATCCTTTAAAATGTTGTTTATCACCATGATATTTGATGTTGAATCATCTACTATGAGTATCTTATCCTTTTTCTCATACATAACTAAACCTTTAACATTTTTTTAATGATATCAGAAGCTTTTTTAAATTCAAGATTATTAATACACTTTTCTATTTCTTTTACCAGTTCTGGATAATTTGAAACAATGCCATTTTTTATGTGGGTAAACTTATCGATGGCTTTAAGATTGTTGGAGTCTAATAACTGAATTAGGGTAATAAGCTCATCATCGTTTATAGCGTCATGATCCATTTCTAAAAATGTGTCTTTTGTAAAATCATTAAAGCTTTTTAACATATCTATCTGATTGAAGAATTTTTCAAATAGCTCCATATACAAAGATGGAGGGATCTTCTCCTTCAGCCTCTTATCGATCTCCTGCAAATTTTTATGTATCTCAATAAGACTTAGATTACCCGCTGCACCCTTGTGCTTGTGTATCTCTTTTTGGAGTATATCAACTTCGTCTCGTTCTAAACATGCTTTTATAGTAGGTAGACTCTTTTCCACCTCTTCAACAAAGATCTTGATCAATGGTCTTATATCTTCAAGACGACCGCCCCTTGAATATAAATCCTCTACATCGAGGAAAGGAATTTTAAAACCACTAACTTCTTCTTCCTTTTTTATTTTACAACTTAAAGGCACCCATTTTATAAGAGCATTTAATAGGTCATTCAAAGAAACAGGTTTTATGAGATGATCATTCATACCAGCTTCTAATGACTTATCAGCATCAGTTTTAAAAGCATGGGCACTGACTGCCACAATAGGTACATCTATATACTTTGGTAACATCCTTATCATTCTTGTGGTCTCATAACCATCCATATTGGGCATCTGTATATCCATAAAAATAATGCTATAATCTTTATTCTTAGCCATCTCAATCGCTTCAGCACCATCATTAGCAATATCTGCCGCTATATTTAGTTGTGATAACATTTTGTGCAATACTATTTGATTCACAGGATTATCTTCCACAATAAGGGCTTTAATATTTGCAGTGTCAATATTTGCCATTAAACTTGGTGATACAGTTTTATCTTCTTTATAAAATAGCTCCACTATAGCATTGTAGATATCTGATGGTAAAAAAGGTTTTTCTATCACTATCACATTCTTATCCAATATTCTCTTGATCTCCTGGGATGATATATCAGATAATAACAATACTTTCTGTGGATAGAACTGATTTAAAATATCTTTGATCTTTTCTATGTACTCCGGCTTGTATTCCAAAAAGATAATATCGAATCGCTCCTTAAATGTTATATCAATACTTTCAAAATCTATATACTCTGCTTCCATATTTAACGATCTCAAAATATCCACAACATTTTTTACAAAAATTGTTTTTGTATCTAAAACAGCTATCTTCAGATTAGATAACTGTTTTTTCAAATTACTTTCTTCTAAATCTACTTTCTTAAAATTTAAAGCTACAGTAAAAACCGAACCACGATTTAACTCTGAGTCTACATATATCTCCCCTCCCAGAGCATCTACTATCTTCTTTACAATACTTAACCCAAGCCCTGTTCCTCCATATTTTTTAGAAATGGTGAGATCACCTTGATAAAATGGTGTAAACAGTTTGGAGAGCTGTTCCTGAGACATACCAATCCCTGTATCCTTGACTTTAAAATAGATTTTCGTCTGGGTTTCATTCACATCACTACAAAATATCTCTAAAGATACATAACCCTTTTCGGTAAACTTTATTGCATTGCCCAAGAGATTGGTCAATATCTGTTTTAATCTAAAAGGATCACCTATCAAATTGTAAGGAACATGCGGGTCTATGAAAACAGTGAGATCGATATTCTTATCCTTAGCCCTGTAATACAAAACCTTTATTATCTCATTTACCAAATCCTTTAACGAAAACTCTTCGAAATTCAGCTTAAGTTCCCCAGCCTCTATTTTGGAAAAGTCTAAAATATCATTAATCAGATCCAACAAATGCAGTGAAGCAACATGTAAATGATTCACATAGTCTTTAATCAGCGGAGAAAGTTTCTCAGACATGAGGATTTGGGCTATACCAATTATACCATTAAGGGGGGTCCTTATCTCATGGGACATATTTGCAAGAAACACTGTTTTAGCATTATTGGCTCTATCAGCCATTTCTTTTGCTATTATTAATTCTGTCTCAGCAAGTTTTTTATCATTTATATTTATTATAACAGCTATAAGATTTTTTATATTATTATAATCATCTTTCAAAGCTGTTACATTTAAATCCACCCAAACCAGTGATCCATCTTTCTTCACATATTTTTTTTCAATTCGATAGCTATTTATGTTACCGGATAACAGATCTCTCATCAACTTTTTTTCCTGTTCAAAATCAGGAGGAAAAGTCAGTTCAGCCACTGAAATATTTTTTAACTCTTCAAGGCTATAGCCTACAAGATCACAGAAATAGCTATTAGCCAACAGAATATTACCACTTAAATCCCCAAAAACAATACCCACAGTAGCATTATCAAAAATACTCCTAAAGATCTTTTCCTGCTCCTTAACGGATTGCTCCAATATAACTTTTTCAGTTATATCTTGAACCGTTCCCACAGATCTAATGGGCTTTCCATCGCTATCGTAAAAAGTTTTCCCCCTCTCTATAACATACTTAACCCTTCCATCTGGCATAAGCAATCTATGTTCCACAACATAATCTGTTTTATTTTTTACCGAATTCCAGTATGCAGTATTGACCTTTTCCCTATCATCAGGATGAACAAAAGAGATAAAGGCATCATAAGAAGCTCCAAAATGTTTTTTATCTACCTCAAAGATCACAAAGATTTCATCGGACCAAGTCAATTTATTATTTATAATATCAAGATCCCACGATCCAATAGAAGCAATCTTCTCTGCTTCCTGTAACAAAGATAGTTTTTCCTCGAGTTCCAATTCTACTAATTTCTTCTCAGTAATATCAATATGGACACCGGATACAAGGTGATACTGTCCATTTTCATCAAACTTGAAAACCTTGCCCGACCCACGTATCCACCGATAAGTGTTATCCTTACCCTTCAAGCGGAATTCCACAGTGAAACTATTTTTTTCTTGCAGTTGCTCAAACAAAGACTGCTCAACACCTTTTAAATCATCAGGATGGACCAATGAGGCCCATACATCGTAGCTTATAGGAAATTCTTTTGGAGCATAGCCTAACATAATATAAGCATAATCGGACCAATAAGCCTCACCTGTTTTTACATCCCATAACCACAAACCGATATTACCATTTTCCAAAGCATTAAATATGGATTCCAAATTAGGTGTATTCATAAGCTAATTATAACAGAAAAAGCAGAAGATTACTGCCTTATTTGTTTTATTTTTTATCACTTTTATCTTTTTTTGTATTTCCGTATCGATCCTCGATACTACATCCTGAGCTGGCTCAGCCACCCTTAAAGAAACCCATAAAAACTATAAGCACTACAAAAATTATCAATCCTAAATACTCACCCAATGCTATCTCCTAAAAAATAGTTTATACTATTATTGGCTAGTTATAAAATTTTTCAAATGGTTTATAGCTTCATCCAATTTAGATATATCCTTACCACCTGCCTGTGCAAAATCTGCTCGACCTCCACCACCGCCACCAGTTATCTTAGTGGCTTCCTTCACCAAGATATTAGCAGATAATTTAGCTGTAAGATCTTTGGTTACTCCACATAAAAATGTCAGTTTTTCACCATTTATTACAGGGATAAAAATTACCCCAGACTTTATTTTATTTTTGATATTATCTATCAGTTGCCTTACTGTTTCAAGATCGTCGGCATTTATTTTAAATGTGACAAATCTTATGCCATTTATATCAGAAGAATATTTATCCACTTCACCTAAAAAGCCCATTATATCTTTAGTCTTTATCTCATCCAGTTCCCTTTTTAGGGCTCTATTTTCATCTATGAGTTCCTGAATCTTGGTACTAATCAAATCTGTATTGATCTTGAGAAGAGAAGAAGCCGTATCCAAAATATTATATATCCTTGTCACCTCATCGAAAGCCCTAATCCCAGTTACAGCCTCTATCCTCCTAATCCCAGCAGCAACACTTGTCTCAGATATAATCTTAAAAAAACCGATCTCCCCTGTCTGCCTAACATGACAACCACCACACAACTCTTTTGAAAAACCAAGTACCTCCACAACCCTCACAACCTTATCATATTTCTCTCCAAAAAGAGCCATAGCTCCTGACCTGATGGCATCATCTATAGACATATACTCTTTTTTTACAATAGAATTTTTTATTATTTCTGAATTTACAATCCTTTCGATTTCATATATATTCTCTCTACTCAAACCCTCAAAATGACTGAAATCAAACCTTAGCTTCTCATCATTTACAAGGGAACCAGCCTGACGAACATGATCTCCTAAAACCATCTGTAGTGCTCTGTGGAGTAAATGGGTAGCGGTATGATTTCTCGCCGTAGCAAACCTCTTCTGCGTATCTATATTAGCAACAACTACATCATTTAACTTAAGAAAACCCTTCCTAATAGTAGCTTTATGCACTATAATTCCTGCTATTTTTTTTGTATCACGGACCGTTGCCAGTGCCTGCCCATTGGTCAAGGTTCCTGTATCTCCCATTTGACCACCACCTTCAGGATAAAAAGGTGTTTCATTTAAAACAATATCCACCTCTTCACCTTCTACAGCACTTTCCACTTCTTGTTCACCACGAATAATAGCAATAATACTACCATCTAGAGAAAAATCTTCATAGCCTTTGAACTCCGTCTTTAGATGCGATAATCTTTTGTATATCTCTGGTATCCTCTCCTCACCACTTCCAGCCCAATTCTTTTTTGCCCTTTCCTGCTGAATTGTCATCTCTTTTTCAAATCCGATCATATCAAGCTTATAACCATAATCCTCAGCAATATCTTGTAAAAGATCTGTAGGAAAACCATAGGTATCATATAATCTAAAAATATCTACACCTGATATCTCTTTCGTATCCCTATTTTTCTCCATAATATCTTCAATCATTTTAAGGCCAACATCCAGAGTCCTCGAAAACCTCTTCTCCTCAAAAGCCACCATTTTAGAGATATAATCCTTTTTGTCCTTTAGCTCTATATAATGATCCCCCATAAAATCCACAACATATTCACAAACCCTATAGAAAAATGAATCATCAAACCCAAGCATTTTTCCATGTCTCATCGCCCTTCTCATTATCCTTCTTAACACATAGCCTCTACCTTCATTAGAAGGTATAACACCATCTGCTATGAGAAAGGTCGTGGATCTACTGTGATCAGCTATCACCCTAAAACTCACATCATCCTTTTCACTGACCCCATACTTTTTATTTGCCAGATCAGCAGTAAAATCTATGATAGGTTTTATGAGATCAGTATCGTAGTTTGAGGTCTTTCCTTGGCACACAGCTGTGATCCTCTCTAACCCCATACCTGTATCTATACTCGGTTTTGGCAGGGGAGTGAGTTTACCATCAAAGGATCTATCAAACTGCATAAACACCAAGTTCCACAGCTCAAGATGCCTATCACAATCACAGTCTGGATTGCAATCAGGTCTCTTACACCCAGCATCAGGCCCCAAATCTATATGTATTTCCGAGCATGGTCCACAAGGTCCAGTATCCCCCATAGCCCAAAAATTATCCTTTTCCCCTCGTCTTAGTATCTTTTCAGTGGGGACACCAATTACCTCATTCCAGATTTTAAATGCTTCCTCATCATCGTAGTAAATGGAAACAAACAGCTTTTCCTTGGGAAGCCCCAACTCCACTGTGAGAAACTCCCAAGCATACTCTATGGCTTCTTTTTTGAAGTAATCCCCAAAAGAAAAATTACCGAGCATTTCAAAAAAGGTATGGTGTCTCGCAGTCCTGCCTACATTTTCCAGATCGTTGTGTTTCCCTCCTGCTCTAACAACCTTTTGACATGTTACTGCTTTGTTATAGTCCCTTTTTTCAAGGCCTAAAAAAAGATCTTTAAACTGATTCATACCTGCATTGGTAAATAAAAGAGTGGGATCATTGTGGGGAACCAGCGATGAAGAATCCACTACTCTATGACCATGCTTTTCAAAATACTTCAAAAACCTTTCCCTTATCTCTTTTCCAGATACCATATCTATCTCCTATGATTCTTTTTTTATTCTATTAAGATATTCTTCCCATTCAATGGGCAACATATATTTTTTCTTATTATTACAATCCTTACAAGCAGCAACGATATTCCCTTTTGTAGACTTACCTCCTCTTATCAAAGGCACTATATGATCCATAGTCAGCTCTTTTGGAGGAACTTTTTTTCCACAGTAATAGCATTCCCCTTTAGAGATAAGAGTATTCCACCACTGTTTCTTTCTAAGCTCTCTGGCTTTTTGTCTCTCTTTTTTAATTTCTTCTTCTGAAATATCAGATATAAAAAAATTGTCCATATTTTAAAACTATAATATATTTTTCTATTTATTTTCAAGCGAAATTTTGCTAAAAGGGATGGCTAAAAATTTTAAGGGGTAAGTTTATGGAAAAAACAGAACACAGCGGTCTTGAGGCACATGGTTTTAAAAACCTAAAGAGGATCCATTGGAACCTCTCCACACCAGAACTATATGAAGAGATTATCAAAAGACAAGAAGGTATTTTAGCCCACTTAGGGCCAATAGTTGTAAGAACAGGCCATCACACAGGTAGATCACCCAACGATAAGTTTATCGTTGATGATGGCGTTTATAGCAAAGATGTAAACTGGTCAAAGGATAACAAACCTATCTCCAAAGAAAATTTCGAAAGGATATATGCAAGAATTCAGGCCTATTTGCAGACAAAAGAGGTTTTTGTTCAGGAGTTGTATGCTGGAGCAGATAAGGAATACCAAATCAAAGTAAGGGTCATCACAGAAACAGCCTGGCACAATCTTTTTGCCAGAAACATGTTTATCAGGGAATATGATAAGGATAAACTTAAGGACTTTCAACCTGATTTTACCGTTATAAATGTACCAAGATTTCATGCAATACCAGAAATAGATGGCACAAATTCGGAAACATTTATCATTTTAAACCTTGAGAAAAAAGTGGTCATCATAGGTGGTACAAGTTATGCCGGCGAAATAAAAAAGTCTATATTTACAGTAATGAATTATCTTCTACCAAAAAAAGGTGTATTATCTATGCACTGCTCTGCAAATGTTGGAAAGAAAGGTGATGTTGCACTCTTTTTCGGATTATCTGGCACAGGTAAAACTACACTTTCCACTGATCCAGAAAGGGCCCTTGTTGGTGATGATGAACATGGTTGGAGTGATAAAGGAATTTTTAATATAGAGGGTGGTTGTTACGCAAAAGTGATAAAACTTTCTCAAAAATCTGAACCAGACATATATGAATGCACTAGAAAATTTGGAACCATACTTGAGAACGTTACCATCGACGTTATAACCAGAAGAATAGATTTAGATGACGATTCCCTTACAGAAAATACAAGGGCATCTTATCCGATAACACATCTACCCAATATCGTCCCAGACGGCATAGCTGGTATACCATCCAATATAATATTTTTAACCTATGATGCTTTTGGAGTGTTGCCCCCAGTGGCAAAACTAAATATGAACCAAGCAATGTTCCACTTTATTTCGGGATATACAGCAAGAGTAGCTGGCACTGAAAAAGGGGTAAAAGAACCCAAATCTGTATTTAGTGCATGCTTTGGTGCCCCTTTTATGGTACACCACCCATCAGTTTATGCCAAAATCCTCGGAGAAAAGATGTGCAAATATAATACCAAATGCTGGTTAGTGAATACAGGGCTTACAGGTGGTCCCCATGGAATTGGTAAAAGGTTCTCAATAGAATACACAAGAAGGATAATCAAATCAATATTGGACAATGAACTGGACAACATCCCTTTTAATGAAGATCCTACATTTGGATTTTTAGTACCGACATCTATACCAGATCTGCCAGCAAGCATTTTAAATCCAAGAAATTCTTGGGAAGATAAGTCTAAGTACGATGAAACGATTCAAAAATTAGCCCGTGATTTTAAAGAGAATTTCCAAAAATATAAAGATAAAATAGATGAAGAGATATTAAAAGGTGCACCAAAATGCTAAAACAAACAGGGGTACACCTCCCCTGTTTGATTATAAAAACCTCCTCAAAACGTAAGGTAAAATCCCACCATTGAGATAATATTCCACTTCAATCTGGGTATCAAGCCTTGCTACCACTTCAAACACTGTCTTACCACCATCCTGTCTAACTGCTTCTACAGAAATTGTTTTACGAGGATATATCTGCTGTATACCTTTCAAATTAAAAACCTCATCACCTTTAAGACCTAAGGATTGCCAGCTTTCTCCATCTTTAAACTGCAGTGGAAGAACACCCATTCCAACCAAATTACTTTTGTGTATCCTTTCAAAAGACTCTGCAATTACAGCTTTAATACCGAGAAGTCTTGTCCCTTTAGCAGCCCAATCCCTCGATGAACCGGTACCATATTCTTTACCAGCTAAAACTATTAAAGGGGTATTATCCTTTTTATATTCCATAGCCACATCATAAACAAAGCCTAATCTTCTTTCTGGATATTTAATAGTCCAGGACCCCTCCTTATCCACCATTTTATTTTTAAGTCTAATATTGCCAAAAGTCCCCCTTATCATCACTTCGTGATTACCTCTTCTTGAGCCATAAGAGTTAAAATCATATTCCCCAACACCTTTTGAAATGAGATATTTACCAGCAGGATAATCAGGATCTATTTCACCTGCAGGAGAAATATGATCAGTGGTAATTGAATCACCTAACATTAACAACACCCTTGCACCTAAAATATCATAGCTCTCACTTAAAGTGGAATCAAAATCATCGAAATATGGAGGTTTTTTGATATATGTAGATCTTTCCTGCCAGTTATAAATTTTATCATTGCGGACATTTAAACGCTTCCAAAATTCATCCCCATCAAATATCTTAGCATACTCCCTTTTAAAATCAGCTTTTGTAAAAACATGCTCAAGTATTTCCTCTATCTCTTCACTTTTAGGCCAGATATCTTTGAGCATCACCTTTTCACCATAGGGTGTAAAACCAATAGGTTCAGAGGTAAAATCTATATCAATGTTGCCTGCCAAAGCATACGCAACTACAAGGATAGGGCTAGATAGATAATTCGACTTTACAAGCTGATGTATCCTTGCCTCAAAATTTCTATTGCCCGAAAGAACAGAGGCTACATTTAAGTTATTCTCCACTATCACTTTTTCTATTTCAGTCAATAAAGGACCACTGTTACCTATACAGGTCGTACAACCATAGGCGGTAACATGAAAACCCAAAGCCTCCAAATAAGGTAACAGATTAGCTTTCTTTAAGTATGCTTCCACTACCTTTGAACCTGGCGCTAAGGATGTCTTTACATACGGTTTTACTTTCAAACCTTTTTTAACAGCATTCCTAGCCAACAATCCTGCTCCGATCATAACATATGGGTTTGAAGTATTTGTACAAGATGTAATCGCTGCAATAACTACACTACCATCCCTGATATTAACAGGGGTATCATTTAATGTAATAGTCACAATGGTATCTTTTTTCGAAGCGGAAACACGTGTTTTAACATCTTTTAAAGATATCCTATCCTGTGGTCTTGAAGGCCCTGCTATGGAAGGCTCAATGGAACCCAAATCTATCTCTAACACATCTGTATAATCTACCTTCTCCTGACCTGTATAGTACAAACCTATCTTTTTAGCATATATCTCAAGGATATCAGCATACTTCTCTCTATTGGTAAGTTTAAGATAGTCAATTGTTTTTTTATCTATAGGAAATATCCCTAATGTTGCACCAAACTCTGGTGTCATATTAGAGATTGTGGCTCTGTCTGTAATAGAAAGTGTTTTGATACCTGGGCCAAAATACTCCACAAACTTATCCACTACCCCATATCGGCGCAACTTCTCGGTAATTGTCAAAATTAGATCTGTTGCCGTAACCCCTTCTTTAAGTTCACCAACAAGTTTTACACCGATAACCTCTGGTATTGGCATATAGTAAGGTTGCCCCAGCATAACTGCTTCCGCTTCAATACCACCCACACCCCAACCCATTACACCTATACCATTTACCATAGGGGTATGGGAATCTGTCCCGATACAGGTATCAGGATAGACAAGCTTTCCCTGTTTCCTTTCCTCCACGACAACAACTTTTGCTAAATATTCAAGGTTTACTTGATGACAGATACCAGAATTCGGTGGCACAACCCTGAAATTATGAAAAGCCTTTTGTGCCCATTTCAAAAACTTGTACCTCTCTTCATTTCTTTTATACTCTAAGAAAACATTTTTGTTGATACTATCAGAAGTCCCGTAGTAGTCGATCTGAACAGAGTGATCTACTACAAGATCCACGGGAACCAAAGGATTTATCTTTTCTGGGTTCTTACCCAAACTAACCATCGCATCCCTCATGGCAGCAAGATCAACAACAGCTGGAACACCAGTGAAATCCTGCATCAGCACCCTAATCGGTTTATAGGGGATCTCCACCGGGGAATCCTGCTTCTTCTTCCAACCCGCAACATTCTTAACATCCTTCTCAGTTATAATTTCCTCATCTAAATTCCTTAAGATATTCTCCAAAAGTATCTTTATCGAATACGGGAGCCTTTTTATATCAAAACCATCTTTGGATAGCTTGTTTATATCATAGTAATAATACTCTTTTTCTTCAAACTCAAAACTGCTCAAAAACTTCTCCTTTTCCATACAAACCCCCAAACGATGAACTTTTTGACTTTTATCTTTTCTGATTTTAATATACTAGAACAAATTTGTAAACTAAATATTTGCTTTTTTTGTTTAGTTGTAATATAAAAAATAAAAAAATGAGGTGCTTCTATGTTTGTTGGGCATTTATCTGATGTTAAAGGGGTTAATTATGAAACAGATGAGATCAAAGGTGTCATTAAACAGGTAGCTATAGGAAAAAAAGAAGGCTGGGATGATTATGTAATGAGGGTCTTTACAATAAAAAATGGAGGTAATACTCCCAGACATAGCCATGATTGGTGCCATGTAAACTACGTAATAGAAGGAGAAGGTACCCTTTTTTTAGACGGCAAGGAGTATGAGGTTAAAGCTGGTTCCATAGCCTATATACCCAACAACAAAGAACACCAATTTAAAGCCAACAAAGGTTCAGATATAAAATTTATATGTATAGTCCCAGAAAAAGGAGAATATTAAAAGGAGAAAAAAGATGAGACTATTTTTTACTTTATTACTAACTTTCATTACCACATCTCTTTTTGCGAACGATATCGAAAAAAACCTTGAAAAAAATCTTCTGCTAAACTTTGAAAAACGAGGTATAAAAGATGTAACAATAGACGTTGATGTAATAAAAGAGATTGATGAGGTAAAGGGGTATTATCTTGTAAAAGCTACAATTATTGACAAAAAAAACAATAAAAAAGTGGATCAGTACCTGGTTAGCAACGGTAATATTTTACTTCCAGATATTATAGACATAACAAAAGGTAACAGCATAGTAAAAGACCTTATTTTTTCTTATGATGTGACCAACGTCGATGTTTCAAAGTTAACCCTTATCTATGGGAACAAAAATGCAAAAAATGTTATAGTTAAAGTATCCGACTTTGAATGCCCATATTGTAGAAAAGCCAATGAATATCTCGAAACGAAGTTAAATAACAACAAAAAAGAGGTAGCAGTCTATCTACTCCATTACCCTCTTTCAATCCACAAAAAAGCAAATCTATATGCAAGGATCTTAGAGGCTGGTCTTAAGTTGGGTAAAAATTTCACCAACGAACTATACTCTGGCAAATACGATAACATGGAAGAATCTAAAATAATAGAAACTTTTGGGCAGATGACAGGTAAAAAAGTCGATTTTGAAAAGCTATTAAACTCCAAAGAAATAGCCGATAAAATCAAATCACACATGGAATATGCTGAAAAATTGGGGATAAATTCTACTCCTATTATTTTTATAAATGGTAGAAAGGTAGAAGGCTATAACACGCAACTCATAGACAAAGGTTTTTCAATGATGAAATAAACAGATAGAGGTGGTGCATGGCTATTCAACCTTTAGATTTTGAAGTACCTATATATGAACTGGAAAAAAAATTAGAAGAGTTAAAGGGTATTTCTGAGATTGTAGATAAAGATATAGAGAGTAAGATCCAAAAACTTGAAGATAGAATTAAAAAGGTCAAAGCAAACATCTACCGCAATCTAACCCCAGCCCAAAAAGTTTTGGTTGCAAGACATCCAAACAGACCATACACGCTTGACTATATTTCAGCACTCTTTGAAGACTTTGTGGAACTTCATGGTGATAGACTGTTCATGGATGATGCTGCAATAGTGGCTGGTATTGCAAAATTTGAAGGGGAACCATGTGTTGTAATCGGACATCAGAAAGGTAGAAACACCAAAGAAAACATCTTTAGAAACTTTGGAATGCCCAATCCAGAAGGTTACAGAAAAGCTAAAAGAATATTTGAATTGGCAGATAAGTTTAAAAGGCCTATTTTCACTTTCGTCGATACGCCCGGAGCTTATCCAGGTATTGGTGCTGAAGAAAGGGGGCAGGCAGAAGCTATTGCTAAAAATCTCTTCGTCATGGCAGGCTTAAAAGTACCGATGATCACTGTGATTACCGGTGAAGGAGGTAGTGGAGGTGCCCTCGCAATAGCAATGGGCAATAGGGTTCTCATGTTAGAACATTCGATCTATGCAGTTATTAGCCCTGAAGGTTGTGCTTCCATTCTATGGAAAGATGCCAGCTATTCCAAAAGAGCCGCAGAAGCCTTGAAACTAACCGCTCAAGACCTCAAATCATTAAACATAATTGATGAAATTATCAAAGAACCAGTAGGAGGTGCCCACAGGGACCACGAATCCACATTTAACAACGTAAAAAGAGCCCTCAAAAAACATTTCAATGAACTTAAACAGTACTCCCCAGAAGAACTTTTTGAAATGCGCTACCAAAAATTTAGGAACATGGGTGTATTTACTGAACAGTAGCATAATTCTACGGAGCAATAGTTGCCATCAGAAATAATTATTCTCCCTGAAGAGATCTCCAATAAGATTGCAGCTGGAGAGGTGGTTGAAAAACCATATAATGTTGTCAAAGAACTACTGGAAAACGCTATCGATGCATCTGCAGATAAAATAGATATAGAGCTGAGAGATGGTGGTTTTTCCCTCATAAAAGTCACAGATAACGGCATAGGAATATTACCTGATGATATACCCAAAACAATTGAGCGGTTTGCCACTAGCAAGATAAGATCCTTTGAAGATATATACAACTTAAGAACTTATGGCTTTCGGGGAGAAGCTTTAGCAGCTATCAGTTCGGTTTCCGACTTCAAAATATCATCCAGACGAAATGGTTATGATGGATACACCCTCATAAAAAACTATGGTGAACCCAGTGAAGTCAAGCCATCCCCTATCCCTCACGGAACGATTGTCGAAGTATCCAATCTTTTTCAAAAAATTCCGGTTAGAAAAAAATTTCTCAAAAATTCAAACAATGAGTATAAAGAGATTATAAAATTCGTCAAACAGTTTGCATCTATTAACTACAACGTTTCCATAACCCTTAGCAACGATGGGGAAATCGTCTTAGATTTCTCTAAAGATAAAAAGATGTTCGATAGGGTAAAAAAGGTATTCAATGAATCTAATATTTTTGAAGTATGCAATAGATATGACAATCTACGACTCAATGCCGTCATAGGTAATCCCCAATGCCAGAAATATCGTAAGGATTATATTATCATAGCAGTAAATAAAAGGATTATAAAAGATTATAATATCCAGCAGGCAGTTATAAATGCTTACAATAGACTTATCCCTGAAAACAGGTTTCCCTTTGCCGTTCTTGATATACAGATAAGTGGTAATGATGTGGATATAAACGTTCACCCAACAAAATCCTCAGTAAAATTTTATAACAATAATGATATATTTCTTTTTATCTATGACTCAATAAAAAATGCTCTTTATGAAAACGCTTTGCCCAAATATACCTACAATACATTGAACGATAATAACCCCAAACTCTCTGATATTTCAGTAAAAGAATCACATCCCCTTTATGAAATTGATTTATCAAAACAGTTTCAGATAGAAGAAGTCATACAACAAAATAAGAGAGAAGATAAAGTCATAGAGAAAGACAATGACAACCTCAAGATAATAGGTCAACTGTTTAAAACTATAATCTTATGTGAAAAAGATAACGAACTCATACTTATTGACCAACATATTGCCCATGAAAGGGTACTTTTTGAAAAGTACAAAAAATCTTCAACCTTCATCCCTACCATAACTCTTTATGAACCAATACTGCTAGATTTAGAAAGTGATGAAGTAGATTTATTTAAAAATCTTTTAGATAGTTTGAAAAAATACGGATTTAATATGGAGTTTTTTGGAAAAAAAAGCATTAAAATAACAACAATACCCACTTATGTAATCAAAAAAGATCCAACAGAAGAGATAAAAAATATAGTATCCGAACTAATATCATTAAAAATACCTGATGATGATAAACTCCCACTTATTTTATCCTGTAAAAATGCGATAAAATCAGGCGACTACCTCACAACCTTTGAAATGGAAGAAATTGTCAGAAATTTATTTCAAACATCAAATCCCTACACCTGCCCACATGGTAGACCTATCTTCATTAGTATATCTAAAGAAACTATCTTTAAGAAATTTCAAAGATGAAGATTCCAATAATCACTGGTTACACAGCTACAGGGAAAACTGAGATCGCCCTCCTGATATCAAAATACCTCCCAGTTGAAATAATCAGTGCAGATGCGTTTCAGGTCTATAAATACATGGATATAGGTACAGCCAAACCATCCAAAGAGGAACTTTCAGCAGTTAAACACCATTTAATAGACATCTTAGAACCAGACGAAACCTATTCGGCTGGAGTCTTTTTTGAAAAAGCGGAACAACTGATTGAAGAGATTTCAAAAAGATGTAAAATACCTATAATTGTTGGAGGAACTGGCCTTTATGTTGAAACACTAAAAAAAGGGCTCTTTGTGGAACCAGCATTGATAAAAGAACTTAGACCATCGATTGAAAAAGAGCTATCATCCAAAGGTATATCCTATTTCTACCAAGCTCTTCTACAAAAAGATCCCATATATGCCCAAAAAATCTCAAAAAATGACAGGAACAAGATATTAAGAGCTTTTGAAATAATGGAATCCACTGGTCTAACTGTCACCGAAGCCCATAAAAAATACCATAGACAACCTAAATTTTTATACAATATCTATGTCATTGAAAAAAACAGAATCAAACTATATGATGATATAAATAAAAGAGTAATTAACATGTTTTCATCCGGCTGGGTAGATGAAGTAAAACGTCTATTGGATAGGGGTTTTTCTCCACAATTACATTCTTTTAAAGCTATAGGGTATCGGGAGATTGCCGAATTCCTATGTAACTCAAACATAACCCTTCAACAACTGATAAATTATATACAAACCAAAACAAGGCAATTTGCAAAAAGGCAAATAACATGGTTTAAACATATGGATGGTATAAAAAGGGTAGACTATGGGGTTCTGAATATAGACAATCTAGTTCACGATATCGAATTAAACTATTTTGGCAAATAGATCCATAATATTCTTGAAATATTAGAGGATATATTTCTAACCTTGTGGCTTTTCGAGGAATCGAAATAGAAATACTGATGCACCCCTAACTTAAACCTCTCATCATCTAAAACCAACTCTATCTCACCTTCTAAAACAAACCCCTGCTCCTCACCGTCATGTTTTAGAGCTTGAGAGTAGCCACCATTAGGAAATAGCTCCACAAGATATGTCTTCATTTTGTAGTTTCTACTTTTATGTAAAAGATATAAATTGAACTCTCCTTTCTTTGAATATATCAACTCGGCATCCACTTCAAAATCAAATGTGCATTTGTCATTCTCGATAGTATTGTAATCTCTATCAAAAAAATCTGCTATAGTTAACCCAAAGAATGAAGAGATATCCTTAAGCGTACTCAACGAAGGTGTGGCTCTACCATTTTCCAGCATAGATACATAGCTCTTTGTTTTACCGATTGAAGAAGCCAACTGCTCGAGGGTAATACCTTGAGATTTTCTTAAACTTTTTATCTTTTGAGATATATAAGATGAATTACTCACAAGCAAACTAAAAAGGGCTTTCCTGAGAAAGCCCTTTTGTATTACTTAACAGACTCTTTAAATAACTTTCCTGGGGTGAACTTTGGTGCTTTTTTTGCCGGAATCTTGATCTCTTTCCCTGTCTGAGGATTTCTACCTGTTCTGGCTTTCCTTTCATAAATAGAAAAAGTACCAAAACCTACCAGAGTAACCTTGTCTCCACCCTTAAGTGCTTCCACTACAGCTTCTTCAAATGCCTCTAAAGCTTTTTCAGCTTCAACCTTCTTAAGGCCCGCTTTTGCAGCAATCTTTTCAATCAAATCTTTCTTGTTCACATCAAACCTCCTGAGCTTATTAAGATACGGCCTATATAATACATTTTTTTGTAGATTTCAAACATTTTTTTTGTAATAGCCCACTTTTTTTTACACAATTGTACATTTCAACTAAACTGCTTTCTCCCTGTGATATTTTTTGCTATATCTATCAATCTATTAACTGCACCTCTATGTTTTACCAGAAACTCAAAACCTTTCTCTTTTTTTATTTTAACCAGCTCATTGTTATTTAAAATTTCATATAAAGCTTTTTTAAACTCTTTTTGATCTTTAACTATTTCCACCAAACCCTCTTTAACCATCGTCTCATACAATTCCTGAAAATTGAATAAATAAGGACCAGAAATAATAGGAATACCCAGACTCAATGGCTCCAAAGGGTTATGGCCCCCTTTTGGGACCAAACTACCACCAACAAATGCCACCTCACTGATGGCATAAAACCTCATTAGTTCCCCAAAAGTATCCACAATAATAAGAGATACCTCACCATTATATTCGTCGATTTGACTTCTAAATAGATATTTTATACCCTTAAGTTCAGCCATCTTTCCTATCTCTTTTGCTCTGAATGGATCCCTCGGTGCAACAACCCACAGAATATGCTTGAAATCTCCAATAAGATCTATTATAATTTTTTCTTCACCATCATGCGTACTACCTGCTACAATTACCTTTCTATTATCCAAAATAGTCTTAAGCTTTTTAGCATCAGACATAATTTCTTTGTCTACATACATATCAAACTTTATATTACCGGTTACCACTAATCTTGTTTCTTCAACTCCTAATTCACAAAACCTTTCTCTATCAGCTTCACCTCTAACGGCTATTATAGTAAAGCAGTTAAGAAAATATGAAATAACATCTTTAAATAACTTATACTTCTTCTTCGATTTTTCTGACATCCTTGCATTGGCTAAAATCATGGGGATACCTTTTTCTCTTGCACTATACAGCATATTTGGCCATATCTCCGTTTCGATAATAATGCCAAGTTTTATATTCCATTTCTCATAAAACCTCTTCATAAAAAAATACAAATCAAAGGGTAAATATATATGTAATATATCATCAGAAAATATCTTTCTTATCTGGTTAGAACCAGACGGTGTTGTCGTGGTGACCAAAATATCATAATCTGTAAACTCAGATTTAATGCCCCTTATCAAACTTAAAGAAGCATTAACTTCACCCAAAGATAAAGCATGTATCAATATTATTTTTTTATCACTTTTTGGATATCTAAAAAACCCGATTCTTTCATCTAATCTTCTTCTATAATCTTTATTTTTAAAACCTTTAATAAACAATCTTAAAAATAAAAAAGGAAGTAATATAAAAAATAAAACATTATAGAAAAATAGAAAAAATCTAATCATCCAACCTTAATAACTCCCTCTTGGGTCTATTTTTAAAAAAAATTTTCCAGGCAAAACCTAACAAACTATCACCATAACTTACAGCTTTTCTTGGTATAGCAAAAGGATCCACATCTTTTCTTAATGTTGCCCTCTCACATGTAACAGCAGTAAGATAACCTGCCTCCTTAACAGTTCTCATGATCTCTATATTGTGATAACCATAAGGATAACAAAAATGATCAACATTACAACCTAAAAGATCTTCAAGTATCTTTTTACTTTTTATAATATCATCTTTTGCAATGTAATATTCACATTCAGTCAACCTCAAATGACTATAGCCGTGGGAGCCTATCTCTATACCATATTTTATAATATCCCTTATCTGGGATAAAGACATTAGCTTTGCTGGATAATGCCCATCTTTTTCAAGCCAATCAGCTTTTTCACCTATCTTGCCAGCAAGAACATATACAACTGCAGTAAATCCATATTTTTGCAAAAGAGGGAGAGCATATTCATAAAAATTTTCATATCCATCATCAAAAGTAAGTACCACACACTTTTCAGGCAAACTTGCCACCTCACCCTTTAAATACAAATACAGCTGCCCCATGGATATAGATTTAAAGCCATTGAATTTAAGTAGTCGAAGTTGGTTTTCAAATCTCTTTACATCACAGTAAGTGGCTTTATGAGAGCTCATTTTTTTAAATCTACCAATCTGGTGATACATGATAACATCAATCTTTGGCATTCCAATCACCTCTGATTGATTTATAAAGGTCTATAATCTTTCTATACATAATCCATGCATCAAAAAACTCTTCGTATACCTTTTTTGACTGTTCAGACATTTTCTTTATAAATGATCTATCTTCAGCAATCCCTTTCATACATGCAGCAAGTTCATCAACATTCTCACTTTCAAACAGCATTCCGTTTAATCTATCTTTAACTATTTCAGGAATACCTCCTACTCTACTTCCCACGACAGGTAATCCAACGCTAATAGCCTCAAGAATAGCCAAAGGCATAGCTTCCCTTCTTGATGGTGAAAGGTAAACATCAAATGCTACAAAATAATCAAATACATTATCTTTGCCACCAACAAAAAGAACTTTATCATCCATCCCATACTCCTTTACCATATCTATTAACAATTTACCATAATCTGTAGCATAATCCCCCACCACAACTATTTTAGCATAAATACCAGCTTTTTTAAAAGCTTTTATCGCTATATCGTGCCCCTTATCGTAAATAACCCTCGATACCATACCAAAAACAATATCATTCTCTTTTATTCCCCATTCAGATCTAAGCTTATCTCTGACTGAACTATCTATAACAGGGATTTTAACACCATTGTAGATTGTAGTAAGTTTATCTGAAGGATGTCCTTTACTCAGCAAAAAATCTCTAACAGCATTTGAAACACACACTATTCTATCTACCCACCTAAAATGCTTCCAGGTATTTGTGGAATGGGCAGTGGCCACAGAAGGTATGCCTGCAACTTTTGAAGCTATCCCTGCATAAAAAGCACCACGAGTCAAGTGTCCATGCACAATATCGGGTCTAAATTTTTTAAAAAAAATTACCAATTTCATCAAAGAATATAAATCATAGAAACCATGCATAGGTATATGAAAGGTATCAACCCCAATGCTCGATAGTTTGACAGAAAGCCATGAATCCTTAGGTCCTGCAAAAACCACTTCATGCCCATTGTTTTTTAGCATTTCTGACAATATCAAGACATGCTTTTCAGCTCCACCCAGCGTATGGCTATGAAGAACAAACACTATTTTCAATCAAACACCCCGTAGGATTTCACTGTACAACATAATATATTTATTAACCATATTATCCACAGAAAACTCTCTATCCACTATTTCGATACCTCTTTCACCCATTTTTCTCGCCAGTCCTTCATCATTTAAAACCATCATTATCCTATTAAAAAGAGATTCAACATCCCCTTTTTCAACAAGAAAACCATTTTCACCATCTTTTACGATCTCAGGTATCCCACCCACTCTATTCGCTACAATGGGTACACCAGCAGCAGATGCCTGAATGAGGGATACACCCAAGCCTTCCATATCTGCAGGATGAACAACAAGATCAAGGTGATAAAGCCACTTATGTAAATCATCCCTGAAACCAGCAAAGATACAATACTCCTCAAGTTTTTTTTCTTTTAGAATAGCTCTAAGCTTACTTTCAAGCTTCCCTTTACCAAAGATTACAACTCTAATGTCTGGATTCTCCTTGACCAGTTTAGGCAAAATCTCCAAGATATACCTATGCCCCTTTCTTTCTATAAGTTGTGCTATTATCCCTATTACTTTTGAACTACCCTTAAGACCAAACTCCTTTAAAAACTCTTCCTTCGTAGCTGGTCTTCTAAAAGGCTCTGGATACAAAACACTTCTGATAGTAATAATTTTTTGAGGAGGGATCTTTTCATCCAACAAAACCCGCCTAATACCATCAGAAATAGTTACAATTTTATTGTAAAAATTATACTTTAACATAGCCCATATTGGATTTTCTGGATTGTCCACCCTCCGCGTACATATAGCAGGAACACCTTTTAATTTTGAAACAAATCCTCCCCAAAAGTCTACACCTTTTCTACTGTGGACATGCACAATATCAGGTCTTCTATCCCTTATAACACTCAACAGTCTAATAGGAAATGTTAAATCTAAATCCCCCAAAAAACTTATTTCAACGATATTAGAAAAATCTTTTGCCTCCCTCGAGATGGCACTACCCTTTGGTGTAAGCAATATATTTTCTACACCCATTCGTTTCAAACCTTCAAGGAGATAAACCACCTGTTTTGCACCGCCATAAAGATTTCTACCAACCTCTATATGCAAAACTCTCATTTAACCATCCAATAAAAAGGAAACTTTATCCAACAACATCTCAGGGGTTATTATCTTCATACAATCATATCTCCCATCACAGGTCGGTTTTCTACGACAGGGAGAACAGGGTAGCTTTTCATACAACACTATGGTCTTATTAGAGTAAGTCCTCAAATAGGGGCAAGTGGAACCGAAAATAGCTACAGTATTTATACCAAAAGCTGTTCCAAGATGTGTCAATCCTGTATCAACACCAACTATACCATCAGATAGCATAATAAGAGCTGCAGAAGTTCCCAGATCTGTTATACCTACCAAGCACACAACCCTTTCATCTCTAAAGTATTTTGTTGCCTTTTCAATATTCCCTTTGCCACCTAAAATAAGAAGTTTATACTCGTGGTATTTCTCTAAAAAAGATTTTATAAAACTACACCAATAATCATCCAACCAATGTTTTTGGGGCCTCGTTGTAAAGGGTGCTATGACTATATACTTCTTTATATTGAAACTACCTAACAATGTTTTTGCATTAGAAATAGCCTGTTCACAAAGTACGATTTTTGGTCTACCATCAGAAGAAGCCCACTTCATCTGATCTATTAAATATAGATACTCAGAGGCAAACTGTTCAGAGTGACCACCCCTTTCTATAACTTTATCCAAAAAGAGCCAGTTTCCCTCCCTTTTACCAAGCCCAACTTTATATTTAGCTTTCGATAAAAAAACCCATATAGCCCCTTTCATTAACCCATGTAAATCGATGGCCAAATCATACCTGTTTTCCCGAAATCGTGATAAAAAAGAAAAAAAAGACATAATCAGTTTTATAAATCTCTTACCCTTTAAAAGCTCTTTCCATTCATCAACTGGCAATGGAATAACTTCGTCTATGAGATAGTTACCCTCTAAAAGTGAGCTATACTGAGCTTTTACAAGCCATACCACATAGTTTTTTTCCGCTTTGAGGGAACCAAGTAACGTGGAAGCAAAAACAATATCTCCAATAGCCGAAAGTCTTACCAACAAGACCTTTTTCATGTTATCATTTGTAGTATTATCTTATGATAAACTTCATCAACAGCAATATCTTGAACTGATGCTGCAGTAATATATCGAATATCAGGATCATGACAAGGAACTGGCCTATTACCTATCAAAACAAGTGTAGCTGATCCCGTCGCTGCCGCCACGTACAAGATACCTGTATCGTTGCCTATGCAGCCATTTGTATGTTTGATTATCGCAGCACTGTCCATAACCGAATTCGGCATAAAAACTCTAAATCTATCAGCAAAACTTTCAGGTATCCTTTGCCTTATATCATTTAATATACTCTCTTCAGCCTTTCCACCAACACAAACAACCCCAACACCACTCATCAACAGCTTAAGAGAAAGTTCAGAAAACTTCTCTATCCCCCAATCCTTGTGCTTGACAGAAGCACCTACCGCTAAGACTACCCTTTTATCAGGTAAACCTGAAAGTAGATCTCTATTCTTTTCTAAAAGCTCTAAAGGTATCATAAGACGAGGAACAAGCCTTTCTTTTGCAAAACCATGAAGTATAGCAAGCTCTGTTGCCCATTCATAGTTTGAGATACATGGACCTTTGTACTCTTTAATATAAGGTTTACGGTTGAGAAAAAACCTCTGTAGCCAGTTATACTTAAAACCACCATAACCTATTCTGACAGGTATACCTGCAAGAAATGCCAGCATACCATATCTAATTCTATCAGAAAAGATAACAATTCTATCAAATTGTCTTAGTTTTATGATCTTAAGTAACTTAAAAAATCCCTTTAAGCCTCTATGTTCCCCTTTATTGTCTTCTTTTCTCCATCTATCGTATATAATAATCTCTTCAACATAATCAACACCTCTTAAGATATCATGGGGTCTACATGTGGGTCTAGCAATCAAAACAACTTTACCATTCTTACTCTTCTTTGCAACAGCCTCTATATAGGGTAATCTAAAGATGAGATCCCCTATACCCAGATCGTGTTGCAAAACAGCAGTGTATGGCCTATTGTCCACCTTTTATCTCCAGATCTAAGTTTTCATAATACCTCATCCCACCTGCAAAGAGGGAAAGTAGAAAAACATAATTACTTATTCCAGCAGCTGTACCAAACATGGAATCAGATAGAGAAAACAAAAACATACCACAGATAGTTAATAAGCCCCCCATGGCCAAAGCTCTAATTCTCCAATCTATTTCAAATCTTCTGACTTTTTTGTAAAAAAAGATAAACAAACCAGTATAAAAGATTATATAAAAAACAACTCCAACAAGACCTTGCTTGGCCAAAAAAGTAATGATATCATTATGAAGATGGCCATGTCTAGCTAATTCTGGATTTGTTTTTTTACTTTTTATATCCTCTTCCAGTTCCTCTTCAAATTTAACATAACCTTTCCCCCAAATAGGGCTTTCTAAAAATTTTACAATGCCATATCTCCACATCTCCAATCTCGTCCCAAAACTACCTAATAAAACATCAGATTTATTTTGAATTTTTATATAAGTTGCAGCTTCATTTATTGCCTCATCAATCTTATTTTTAACTATACCCACTTTAAAATAAACAATCACCATTAAAAACACTATCAACAATACAACAATCACTCTATGGACAATCTTTATACGCTCAAAAGCTAAACTAACTATAAATATCAGAAAGGGTAACACAATCCAGCCACCTCGACTCTTAGAAGCTACTGAAATCCATAAGCTCATCACAAAAATAGGAAAAGCAACTAAAAACTTATAACCATTTTTAATTTCTTTATTCATATATATCATAACTATCATAATTAGCCCCAAGAGGATTGCAAAATTTCCAAAAGGTATAGGAGCCATAAAGCTATGAGCTCTTTCTAATTTTAAAATATACAACTCATAAAAAGATAGGATAGATGCATACAGTAAACATGTTGCAATACCATAGTATAAAACTACAATTCTAAACCCCAAAATCAAAATAACAGAAAAAGCAAAAATACCTAAAATCAGTCTAAAAGGCCTATCCAGGTGATGTGTATCAAAACCTAAAAAAAGCATATTCAAAAGGAAAGCTAAAGGTAGTATGATTAATAAAAACATAAAAACCTTATCCTGTTTATAAAACTTCACCTTACCCTTTAAAATAGTGTAAATACCCAAAATCGAAATGATAGCCAGCACCGTCATAGAAAGTTTCTTCACTGTGAT